>JBAWAM010000700.1:0-9152 GCA_049589315.1 Myxococcaceae bacterium | reverse complement strand
CGTGTGCCTGTTCTGGCCCGAGCGTCCCGACGACGGAATGATCTACTTCAGCGGGCCCGACGAGTTCCGAATTTGGCGCTGCGAGTACGTCGACCGCAAACCGACCCAACTTGGATTCGACAGCTGACGGCAGTCAGATAAGGCGAACCAACCGCGGGTCGGGGAAGTGGTGGACCGTATCGGGCCGTGGATAGGCGACGGGATGGAGCGGGAGCCTTTCGCTTGTGGTGAGTAGGGACCGCCCACGATTCCGGCCTTCCTGCTGTAGCGCCTAGAACGGGACGGAGAGCTCGCCGAAGACCTCTCGCCCGACCCGGGTGAAGGGAATCCCGATCAGCGTCTCCACCGGCTGCTGGTCGAGGAGGTTCTTCCCGTACACGCTCAGCCGAATGGGCGCCGCGCCAGAGCGCACCTTCCAGGGGAGGTCGTAGTTCACGCGCGCATCGAGGAACAGGCGCGCCTCGAGGGGCTCGAGCTCGCCGCCGTGTGTCGCCGCCTGGAGTTCGTGGAAGAACTTCGGGCCAAAGTGGGAGGCGCGCCACGAGGCCTCGACGGAGCCGCTCAGCCCGCGCCAGGTCCCGAAGTAGGCGCCGACGTTCACCTTGTGATGGGGCATGTAGCTGAAGTCCAGCGGACCTCCGATGCTGTTTTTCCGGCCGAAGAGCCGGCTCGCATCCTGGTAGGCGTAGTTGGCCACGCCGGTCATCAGCTCGCTGATGGTCCAGCGCGCCTCGATCTCGCCGCCCCACACCAGACCGGAGTCCGGGTGGTTCTCGAACTTCATCTCGGGGGGCTGTTCGCCGAAGTGGAATACGCCTTCGATCAGGTTGTCGACCTGGGAGGCATAGGCATCGACCCGCAGCAGGACGTCGCGGTGGAGGTTGTAGTCCGCGCCCAGGTTGAGGGTGGTAATCCGCTCCGGCCTGAGCTCGCTGTTCGGCGAGAACACCGCGGCTGGAACCGAAGGCCCGTCAGGGAACGTGAAACTCAGGAACCAGGTGTTCTGGTACAGCTCGCTCGTGGTGGGATAGCGGAAGGCCCGATCCCAGCTCGCGCGAAGCACGAGGTCGTCGGTCGGCTGGTACACCGCGCTCAGCCGGGGCGAGAAGGTCTCGTCGAAGATCCAGGTCGCGGCGTCCCAGCGCAGGCCACCGGTGAACTGGAGCCGGTCATCCAACAGTGAGACGCGGTCCTGAACGTAGGCGGCGACCTTGTTGTACGCGAGCTCGCCGGCGGGCGCGGCGAGCTCCTCGACGTGTTGCCCGGCGTCATTCCGACGGAACTCGATCCCGGCCATCAGGTCGTTGAACGGGATGGAGTGAAGGCCGGCGCGCAGGTCTCCCAGGAGCATGTTGCCGTGGTCGGCGTCGACGTGCTCGTGGAACTCTTCCTTCTGCGGGGCCGCGTGACATGAGGCGCAGTGCGCGCCGTTGCGGCGGGCGGCGCCCGCGCTCGCGTGCACCGAGAACGCACCTCCCGGAGAGGTGTAGTCGTATTTCGCGGTCGCCATGTCCACCGCCTGCCGAAGCGCGGGGATGCTCTTCCACGCACTGCCGGTCGGAAGCGAGGGCTCATCGACCGGGAGCTGGAACCCGCCCATCCACTCCTGGAAGCGCGAGTACGAGACCTTCAGGCCCTTGTACTCGGCCTTCAGGAAGACATTGACGTTCTGGTTCACGGACTCGGGGTTCGTTGCGAACCAGAAGTTCACGGGGAACTGGGTCTGAATCGCGCTCGCCGAGGCGACGAAGGAGACGTCGCCGATCTTGTCTCCGTACTGCGCGGAGACGGAGCCGGTCTGGCGCTGCCCACCGCCGAAGAGGACGGCGTCGCCGCCCTTGAGGTCCTCGCCGGAGAGCGTCACGACGTTGATCACGCCCCAGTAGGCGTTCTCGCCGTAGAGCGCCGAACCCGGGCCGCGGAGGACCTCGATCTGCCTGACGTTGCGCAGATCGAAGTAGTCGATGACCGGGTTCTGCAGCGCCCCACCGTGGTTCCACGAGTTGAACGGGACGCCGTCGATCAGGAGCAGGACGCGGCTGGAGAAGGCGGCGTACCCGAAACCCCGGATGTCGACGACCTCACCCATGGGATTCCAGCGGACGTTCACGCCGGCGACCATCCGCAGCAGGTCGGTGATCGTCCGGCCGCCGGACTGCTTGATCTGATCGCGCGTGATGACGGTGACCGCCCCAGGCGCCTTCGCGAGGGGGATCTTCGACTTGGTGAGGGTCTCGACCGAGAGGTTGGAGATCTGCTTATCGAGCTCCAGGTACCACTGGACGTCCGGTCCCGCCGCCTCCTGGGCGTGCGCTCGACCGACGTCAAGAATCCCCACCGCCAAGGTGAAACCAAGGAGTGCGAAACCGGACCGGCAACCTGTCCCCAAGTGATGTCCCCTGTCAGATTGCCTACAACGCTACCCGCAAGACTTGACCGGCGACAATTTCTGGTAGGTGGATATCCGGCGAGGTACCCCCACGACGATCGGGAACTAGAACGGGACGGAGAGCTCGCCGAAGACCTCCCGCCCAACGCGGCGGAACGGGGTGCCGATGAGCGTCTCGATGGGCGTCTGGTCGAGGAGGTTCTTCCCGTACACGCTCACCCGGATGGGCGCCACGCCGGGCCGCAGTCTCCAGGGGAAGTCGTAGTTCACGCGCGCGTCGAGGAACAGCCGGGCCTCGAGCGGCTCGAGCTCCGTGCCATTCATCGATGCCTGGAGCTCGTGGTAGAGCTTCGGGCCGAAGTGGGCTGCGCGCCAGGACGCCTCGACCGAGCCGCTCAGTCCGTGCCAGGACCCGAAGTAGGCCCCCACGTTCACCTTGTGATGGGGCATGTAGCTGAAGTCGAGCGGACGCCCGACGCTGTCGTTCAGACCGACGAGCCGGCTCGCGTCCTGGTACGCATAGTTCGCTACGCCGGTCATCACCTCGGAGATGGTCCACCGCGCTTCGAGCTCGCCGCCCCACACCACGCCGGAGTCCGGGTGGTTCTCGAACCTCAATCTCGGCGTTCCGCCATCGGGGTGGAGAACGCTTTCGATCAGGTTGTCGACCTGTGAGGCATAGGCATCCAACCGCAGCAGGACGTTGCGGTGGAGATTGTAGTCCGCGCCCAGGTTGAGGGTGGTGATTCGCTCCGGAACGAGGTCTCCGTTGGGCGCGAACACCGCGGCCGGGACGGCGGACTTGTCGGGCAGGGTGTAACCCATGAACCACGTGTTCTGGTACAGCTCGCTCGTGGTGGGGAACCGGAAGGCCCGGTCCACGCTCGCGCGAAGGACCAGGTTGTCTGTCGGCTGATACACCGCGCTTGCCCGGGGCGAGAAGGTCTGTTCGAAGATCCAGGCCGCGGCGTCCCAGCGAACGCCTGCGGTGAACTGGAGCCGGTCATTGAGCACCGAGACGCGATCCTGAACGTAGACGGCCAGCTTGTTGTAGGCGAGCTCTTCGGCGGGCAGGGCGAGCTCATCGATGTGCTGTCCGACCTCGTTCTGGCGGAACTCGATCCCGGCCATCAGGTCGTTGAACGGAATGGAGTGGAGGCCGACGCGGAGGTCCGCAAGCGCCATGCTGCCGTCGTCGGGTTCGGAGGGCTTCTCGCGTTGGTTCACCTGCCCGGCCGCGTGGCACGAGCCACAGTGCGGGCCATTCCGGAAGACGCCGGCCGCGCTCGCGTGCACCGAGAACTCACCGCCCGGGGTGGTGTAGTCGTACTTTGCCGCCATGATGCCCGCCGACTGCCGGAACTCGCGGACGCTGTCCCATGACGTGCCGGTCGGCAGCGCGGGGTCCTCGACCGGGAGCTCGAAGCCGTCCATCCGCTCCTGGAAACGCGAGTACGAGAGCTGGAACCCCTTGTACTCGGCCTTCAAGAAGATGTTGAAGTTCTGGTACGCAGAATCGGGGTTCTTCGCGTACCAGAAGTCCAGGGGGAACTGGCCCTGTGCTTCCTTGGCGGATGCGTAGATCGTGAGGTCGCCGAGCTTGTCGCCGTATTGCGCGGCGAACAGGCCGTTCTGCCGCTGTCCGCCACCGAAGATGACCGCCTCGCCCCCGTCGAGGTCCTCGCCGGAGAGGGTGACCACGTTGATCACGCCCCAGTAGGCGTTCTCGCCGTAGAGGGCCGAACCCGGTCCGCGGACGACCTCGAGCTGCTTCACGTTGCGGAGATCGAAGAACTCACTGACGGGGACCTGCAGCGCGCCACCGTGACTCCAGGAGTTGAGGGGGAAGCCGTCGACCATGAGCAGGACGCGACTCGAGAAGGCGGCGGACCCGAACCCGCGGATGTCGATGACCTCGCCCATCGGGTTCCAGCGGACGTTCACGCCGGCGACCATCCGCAGCAGATCGGTGATCGTCCGGGCGCCCGACTGCCGGATGTGATCGCGCGTGATGACCGTGACCGCGCCCGGCGCCTTCGCGAGGGAGATCTTCGATTTGGTGAGCGTCTCGACCGAGAGGTTGGCGATCTCCTTGTCCAGCTCGAGGAACCACTGGACATCCGGGCCCGCGGCTTCCTCTGCGTGCGCTCCGCTGATCGCCAGGATCACACCCAGTCCCAGCATGAAGCCTGGGAGCGACGTCCCGTTCCTGATGCGCTTCTTCAAGACAACCTCCGTCAATGGCGCCGGAGGTCTATTGTATTATTCCTCTGAGAACAAATCCCCTGTGGGCAGGTATCGGCCGAGGTCGCCGACCCTCACCCTTACAGCGCGGCGATGATGGCGTCGGTGAACTGGGTGGTGGTGGCTTCGCCGCCGAGGTCGGGCGTGCGGACCTTGCCCTCGCTGTAGACCCCGAGCAGGCCCTTTTCGAGCCGGTCGGCCTCGGTCCACAGGGACATCCACCGGAGCATCATCACCGTGGACAGCAGCAGCGCCGTGGGGTTCGCCAGGCCCTTGCCCGCGATGTCCGGCGCGGTGCCGTGGACGGCCTCGAAGATCGCCGTGTTCTCGCCGATGTTGCCGCCGGGGACGACGCCCAGGCCGCCGACGAGCCCGGCGCAGAGGTCGGAGACGATGTCGCCGTACAGGTTCTCCATCACCAGCACGTCGAACTTCTCCGGGTTGCGCACCAGCTGCATGCACAGGTTGTCGACGATCACCTCGTCGTAGGTGATGTCCGGGTAGTCGCGCGCGACGCGGCGGCAGCAGTCGAGGAAGAGGCCGTCGGCCAGCTTCATGATGTTCGCCTTGTGCACTGCGCTGACCTTCTTGCGTCCCTGCTTCCGGGCGATTTCGAAGGCGAAGCGCGCGATCCGCGTGGAGGCCTTCTCGGTGATGATCTTGATGCTCTCCACCACGCCCGGCACCACGATGTGCTCGATGCCGGCGTACAGGTCCTCGGTGTTCTCCCGGACGACGATCAGGTCGATGTTCTCGTAGCGGGTCTTCACGTTCGGGATGGACTTCACCGGACGGAAGCTGGCGTAGAGGTCCAGCGCCTTGCGCAGCCCCACGTTCGCCGAGGGAAGGCCGCCGCCGACGACGGTGCCGGTGGGTCCCTTCAGGGCGACGCCGTTCTTGAGCACCGACTCGATGGTCTCTCGCGGCAGGTTGGTTCCGTACTTGGTGATGATCTCGGTTCCGGCCTCGCACCACTCGTACTTGAAGGGAAGCTTCAGCGCGTCGAGCACGCGCACGGTGGCGTTCAGGACTTCGGGGCCGATGCCGTCTCCCGGGATGAGGGAGATCGTTCGCTCGGTCGGCGTCGTATTCTTCGTGTTCATGGTCGCCGCGGACACTAACGGAAAGGGTCGAAAGATCGAGGAGTTCGGGCCCGTGCGTCCGCTCGCTCGCCGTGGTTCCGACGCGATACGAGAAGGCGCTCAGTAGCGGAAATGATGCGTCAGCTCGGCGCTGGAGAGCGGCCCCGTCCGCCGGTGCGCCGCTTCGGGGTCGCGGGCACCGCATACGGTCGGAACATGACCTCCCAAAGCGCCAGGCGACGCGATCTGGGGCGAGGGCGCAGCTCGCCCAGCGGTGGCCGGGCGACGATCGCGGTGACGAACGCGAGGATGAACGACAACGTGGCCAGCACGAGCGAGAAGATCACGATGCCCCCGGGGATCGGCCCCACGTGGGCGCGCTCGACGAGCTGGTCCCAGGTCTTCGCCGACGACGGGTGGCTGTACACCTTCACGAACCACGCGAGCAGAAGGACGAGCAGCAGCGGGCCATAGGCCCGGTTCATGCGGGTGGCGAGCGCCGAGAAGAGCGAGAGCTGGAGCTGCGGCCTGGCGAGCTCGGCCGCGAGCTCGCGCATCGCGTCGGGATCGACCGGCTCCTTGCGCATCATCGGGGACCAGTACCCGCCTTCGATCAGCCGCAGCCGCCGGTTCCACAGGTCGTAGTAGCGATAGCGGCGCGCCTCCAGGAAGAGGAACGAGGCGACCATCCAGATGCCCACCAGGATGACGACGTGGGAGGTGGAGATGCTGCCGAACGCGAAGGTCACCACGGCGGCGGACACGGTGAGCGCCCAGTTCGTCGTGTTGTCGAGGCGGGTCCTCCAGGTGTCCGAGCGGCTCAGCTCACCACGGAAGATGTGCGCCATCACCGTGGGTGAGACGCCCGGAGCCTCGCTCTCCCGCTTGCTCGGGTCGCGTGCCATCCGACCATCAAGGTGGTGTTCGAAGCAGTCGGTGTCCACCTTGCCGCTGTGGAGCTGCTGGGCAGACATCGCTTCGACCCGGTGGACGCGCTCGCCACGGTCGTGCTCGACGAGCGCGAGCGCATCGCCCGCCTGTGGGCCAAGCGCCTCAAGCTGGAGCTGAACGAGCTCGAGGCGAGGACGCGCGACATCCGCGAGCCGCTCTCGTGGATGATCGGCGAGCTCGGCCGGCTGCTCAGGGACCGGGGAGAGGACGCCGTGCGGCTGTGGCCCGAGGTGATCCGCTCCCACGGCGCCTCCCGCTACGACCTGCGCTTCGAACCCGAGGACATCGCGCACGAGCTCAAGGCGCTGCACCAGGTGCTGATCCGCGTGTACGTGAAGAGTCGCGGCGCCATCGAGCCGGAGGTGGCGGAGCTGCTCTCGGAGATCCTGGGGGAGGCGAGCGCGGCCGTGCAGGCGTCGTGGGCGCGCGTGCTGCGGACCGAGGAGGTGCGGCTGCGCGAGGCCGCGGTGATGGAGTCGCTCCTCGAGCACATCGACGTCGGCATCCTGCTGGCCGAGGAGGACGGCCGGCTCTCCTGGGCGACGCCGCCGGTGACCCGGCTGATCGGCTTGCCCGCGCGTGTGTTCGTCGGCGCGGGCGTCGAGGCGATCCGCTCGATGCTGGTGCAGCTCAATGCCCGGCACCTCAGCGGCGAGGCCTTCCGCGCCTCGGACATGCCGTACTTCCGGGCGCTCAAGGAGAAGCACGAGATCCGCCGCGTGACCATGGCGATCGATCACCACCCGGATGGCCGCGAGATGATCCTGGAGATGACCGCGATCCCGGTGCGCGAGGAGGGAACGGACGAGCTGTACGGGGTGGTTCAGACGCTGGTCGATCGCACCGATACGACGCACAAGACGCGGCAGCTCTCCGAGGCCTACGAGCAGCTCCGACGGCTGCAGGGGCGGCTGCTCCAGAAGACCCGGAACCAGGCGCTGGGGCAGCTCGCGTCCGGCGCCGCGCACAACCTCAACAACTTCCTCAACGTGATGCGGCTGCGGCTGACCCTGCTGCGCCGCGAGTACAAGCCGCAGTACCTCGACGCGCTCGACAAGACGGTGAACAGCGTCTCCGAGCTGGTCGCGCGGCTGCAGGACTTCTCCTCGAACCGGGGAGGGGAGGAGGAGGTCACCGACGTCTCGTTCAACCAGATCGTGCAGGAGAGCACCGATCTGATGAAGTCCGAGCTGGAGAAGCCGGACGCGGTGGTGGAGGTGAAGAAGCAGCTCGAGGGGCAGCCGCTGGTGCGCGCCGACCCGGCGAGCCTCCGGGAGCTGCTGGTGAACCTCGTGCTGTCCTCGCGCGGGCGGATGCCGCAGGGCGGGACGATGACCCTCCGCAGCCGCTCCGACGGGAGCTGGGTGGAGCTCGAAGTCGAGGACACGGGAGAGCCGTATTCGCAGGACGACCTGACCCGGCTGTTCGATCCGCTGAAGGGACCGACGCCCGCGCCCCAGCTGTCGCTGCTGCTGGCGATGGGGCGCAACCAGGTGCAGCGCTGGGGCGGTGAGCTGTGGGCGGAGAACGTCGGAGACGGCCGAGGAGCGCGCTTCCACCTCCGGCTCCCGGTCGCGGTTCCCCAGGAGAAGCCTCCGCCGAGACCGGAGGCGCCAATCCGTCCACCCGGGCGCCGGCTCACGCCCCGTCGGGTGCTGGTCGTCGACGACGATCCGGACAACGCCCGCATGCTCGGGCAGGTGCTCCACGAGGAGGGCTACGACGTGGGCGTGGCCCAATCGGGGAGCGACGCGCTGGAGCTGTGGAAGGGCGGCCACTTCGAGGCGGCCCTGCTCGACGCGCTGATGCCGGACATGTCCGGCTGGGCCATCGCCCGCGAGATCCGGAGTCAGACGCCCAACGCGCTGCTGGCGGTGGTGACCGGTGGCGACGTGCGAGGGCAGAACCGGGAGAACCTGGCGCTGGTCGACGCGGTGTTCCGAAAGCCGGTCGACGTCGGCGCGCTCGACGACTTCCTCGCCCAGCCGGAGCCGCTCCCCGTCGAGGAGGAGGAGGGCGGCGAGCAGGCGGAGCGCGAGGGGCAGCTGCCCCCGGTCCATTGAGCGGTACGATGCGGCCGTGGACCAGGCTTTTCTCGACAGGATCCGGCGGAAGGTCGAGTCGGGCGACCGGCTCTCCATGCGGGAGTTGGACGTGCTGCGCGAGGCCGCCCGCTCGCAGCCGGGGCCGACGCTTCGCCTCGCCGTCGCGCACGCGATGATCAACGCCGAGGAGAACCGCTCCGCGCTCACCCTCCTCGAGCGGCTCGTCGGGGACTTCCCGAGGGACCTGCAGTCGTGGCTCGGGCTGGCCAGCGCGCTGCTGGCGCTGGACCGGTTCGTCGAGGCGGAGCGCGCGCTGAATGCTGCGTTGGCGCTGTCGCCGCGGGACCCGGAGGCGCTGAAGGCGCTGGCGCTGTTGGCGATGCGCCGCGGCGAGCACTCCCGCGCGAGAGAGTGGATTGCCGACGTCCTCCGGCGGGATCC
>JBAWAM010000699.1:0-2441 GCA_049589315.1 Myxococcaceae bacterium | reverse complement strand
GCGGAGCTCAGCTCCTGACGCCGTCAACTTCGGGCGCAGTGACGATCGAGCTGGCGCGGGGTGACGCTCGGATGACCATCACCGTGCCGGTCGCAAGCGGGATGGACTTCGGCGCTCTGGTGAGTGCGTTCACCCGCGCATGATTCAGATTACTCCGCAGATGCGAGTGCTGGTCGCAGTGGCCCCCGCCGATTTTCGCCGTGGGATTGATGGCCTCGCCAGGGTGTGCCGCGCGGCGCTCGGAGAGGACCCGTTCACCGGCGCGGTCTTCGTCTTCTGCAACCGTCAGCGCACGGCGGTGAAGCTCCTCGTCTACGACGGGCAGGGCTTCTGGCTGTGTCACAAACGCCTGTCGCAAGGTCGCTTTCGCTGGTGGCCGACGTCGTCGGACGCTGCCACCAGTCTCCAGGCGCACGAGCTCCAGGTGCTCTTGTGCGGCGGAGACCCGACCGCGACTCGCGCCCCACCGGCTTGGCGCAAGGTAGCGGGCTGAGCGCGGCGTCCCGCTCCCGCATCAGTTCCGCACCTCGGTGCGATCACCGGTGCTTCGCACTTCGACGAGGGAGGGATCGTCTCGGTGCGGCGGTCTGTGTTCTGACGTGCGACCGTGAGCAAGAAGAAGCGCCAGCGACCGACGATGGAGGTGAACCCGCAGGAGCTGGCGGAAATCGTCGAGAAGACGAAGGGGAGCCTCGCTGCCGAGGAGTTCGCAAAGCTGAAGGCGGCGACGAGCACGCTGCTCTTCTTGCAGGCGGAGCTGCAACAGAAGGGCACGTCGGTGGAGCGCCTGAAGCGGATGCTCTTCGGTGCGCCGACCGAGAAGACGGCGAAGGTCCTTAACAAGAAGAAGAGCGGGAACGACGCGGCGGCGAAGCCGCCGCCGCCCGGCCACGGGCGTAACCCCGCCACGGCGTACGTTGGTGCCGAGCGCAAGAAGGTGGCCCACGCCTCGATGCAGGGCGGGGAGGATTGCGAGGAGTGCCAGAAGGGGAAGGTCTACCCGGTGCAGGAGCCCGCGGTGCTGGTGCGGGTGACGGGGATGGCGCCGCTCTCGGCGACGGTGTGGGAGTTCGAGCGGCTGCGCTGCAACCTCTGCGGCGAGGTGTACACGGCCGAGGCGCCCGAGGACGTGGGCAGCGAGAAGTACGACGAGTCCGCGACGGCCATGACGGCGCTGCTCAAGTACGGGTGCGGCCTGCCCTTCCATCGCATCGAGAAGCTGCAGGAGGGGCTCGGAATCCCGCTGCCGGCGTCGACGCAATGGGAGCTGGTGGAGGCGGCCGCCGACAAGCTCGAGCCCGCGTACGAGGAACTCGTCAACCAGGCCGCCCAGGCGGACGTCCTTCACAACGACGACACCACGATGAAGGTACTGGAGCTCACCAGGGAGCGGCTCGAGGCGGCCTCCGCGGGAGCGCCGGCGGAGCGGACCGGCGTGTACACCTCGGGCGTCATCGCGACGAAGGAGCAGCGCGCCATCGCCCTCTTCTTCACCGGCCGCCAGCACGCGGGCGAGAACCTCGCCGACGTGCTGAAGCGCCGCGCCGTTGAGCTCAGCGCTCCGCTGCAGATGTCCGACGCGCTCTCCGCGAACACCTCGGGCGACTTCAAGTCCATCGTCGCCAACTGCCTCGCGCACGCGCGCCGAGGCTTCGTGGACGTCGCCAACGACTTCCCGGCGGAGAGCCGCTTCGTCCTCGAAACGCTCAGCGCGGTGTACCGGACGGACGCGGAGGCGAAGGCGCAGAGCCTCTTGCCGACAGAGCGGCTCGCGCTCCATCAGCGGGAGAGCGGCCCTCGCATGGCCAAGCTCGACGAGTGGCTCGACGCGCAATTCCGCGAGAAGAAGGTGGAGCCGAACTCAGGTCTCGGCGCCGCCATCAAGTACATGCGGAAGCACTGGCCGAAGCTCACTCGCTTCCTCGAAGAACCCGGTGCTCCGCTCGACAACAACATCTGCGAGAGGGCCCTGAAGAAGGCCATCCTCCACAGGAAGAAGTCGCTCTTCTACCGGACCGAGAATGGCGCTCGTGTCGGCGATGTCTTCATGAGCCTCATCCACTCGGCGGAGCTCAGCGAGGGCAACCCCTTCGACTACCTCGTGGCGCTGCTCCGAAACCGGGAGCGCCTCTCTGAGGAGCCTGGCGCATGGATGCCCTGGAACTACCGCGACGCGCTCGCGAAGCTCGCTCCAGCAGTCTCCCCCTGACCGCCGAGCACGAGGCGGTCGTGAACTCGCAGCCATCGAAGACCGCGGCGAACCCTGTCGGCGAGATCCGGCTCGCGGCGCTTCGCGCCGCGCCCCAGCCTACCGGCTGGAGCTATCTCGACTCACGCACGCTCACCGGAAGGACACAAACGCTCAGCGCGGTGTACCGGACGGACGCGGAGGCGAAGGCGCAGAGCCTCTTGCCGACAGAGCGGCTCGCGCTCCATCAGCG
>JBAWAM010000698.1:0-11391 GCA_049589315.1 Myxococcaceae bacterium | reverse complement strand
GAACGTCTTGGCGAGCACGCTGCCCACGGGGAAGTCCCAGTCGCCATCGGCGCCGACTTCGATCGTGGTCCCATCGGGGATCGCGAAGAAGCGCTCCTTGTCCGCGCCGTCTGACCAGAGCGCCGCGTTGACGTCATAGGGGATCATCGCAGGGAGCGGCTTCGTGGGATCGGCGGGATCGAAGCAGCCGGTCTGCGACAGCTTCTGCGGGAAGCTCACGGGCCCGGGCGGGGCGGTGGGGCGCAGTTGGTAGATCCGCCCGTCGGTGAGCCCGAGCGCGTAGACCTCGCCATCGAGCGTCTGGCCGAACGAGGCGATGTTGATGTCCGTGTCCGCGAGCAGGGTGGAGGAGTACTCGCCGCTGGACGGGCTCTGCGTCACCGCCCAGACCCGTCCGCTCTCGTAGTCGCCGAAGATGAAGCGGCCCACCAGGCCGGGGACGAGGCTGCCGCGATAGACGTAGCCGCCGGTGATGGACACACCCTGGCTCCGGTCGTACTCGACGATCGGTTCGATCAGCCCCGCCGTCTGACACCCGTTGGCCGGGCTGAAGCAGTGCGCGCCTTCGCGGACTTTCCAGCCGTAGTTGCCACCGAGCACCACCCGGTCGATCTCTTCCCACGCGTTCTGCCCGACGTCGCCGGCCCACAGCTCCCCGGTGTCGCGATCGAAGCTCCACCGCCAGGGATTGCGGAAGCCCAGCGCATAGATCTCCGCACAGTGCGTGGTCGCCGTGCTGGTGTGCGCGGACGCGTTCAGGTTGCACGGCTCGCCCGCTGCCGCGAACGGATTGGTCGGCGGAATCCGATACTTCTGCGCGAACGGGACGTCCACGTCGATGCGCACGAACTTGCCGAGCAGCGTGTTCGTACGCTGACCCGAGTTCAGCGGGTCGCCGCCCGAGCCTCCGTCACCGAAGCCGATGTAGAGGAACCCATCCGGCCCGAAGGCGATGCCTCCGCCGTTGTGGTTCGAGTACGGCTGGTCGAGCTGCAGCAGGATCTCCTCGGACGACGGGGCGAAGGTCGCGCCATTGTCATTGCTCTTGAACCGCGAGATCACCGAGCGCAGCGGGGAGCCGCCCGAACCGGCCCTCGTATAGGAGACGTACAGCTCCTTCCGGCTCGCCCAGTCCGGGTGGAACGCCATCCCCAGAAGACCGCCCTCGCCGGTCAGGGCCACCTGCGACTGGATGTCGAGCGCCACCTGCGCCTGCGACGCGGCTGCGTCGTTCGGGAAGTGCCGGATGGTTCCCGTCCTCTCCAGGATCCAGATGCGAGACGGATCTCCCGGCGGCTGCGAGAGCAGCGCCGGCGCCGTGAAGGTCAGACTTGTGAAGACCCGCTCGACGGCGACTCCGGATGGCTCCGTCGGCTTCTCCGGCGCAATGCAGGTGGGATTGGAGGGACGCGCGTCGAGACCGAAGGGCCCATCGTCATTCCCTCCGTCCACGCCAGGGTTCGTCCCTGCGTCGGAGCCACCGACCGGGCCCGCATCGACACCGGTCGTGACGGTGCCAGTACACCCGCTGGCGGCCGGCGTGAGAACTCCCCCGAACACCACTGCGACCACGAAGAACAGGGCACGATGGCTCATAGGCGCCGAAGGATGGCGTGCTTCGACGGTCCGCCGCAACGCGAGCGCGGGATCGGTCGACGTGTGTCATGTCCCCTGGTTCGACAGGCGGGACCAGTGGAGTGGGCACGCGCACCCAACTGGTACACGCGCCTGACACGTCTGGCTCACAACCGCTCGGAATTCCTGGGGGGCATGAGCGGCGCTCCGTTTGCAGCGTGTTCGTCACGCATGCGCAATCTCTCGAAGAACCTTCCTGTCCTCCTGCTCGCGTCGTTGTCGGCCGCGCTGGTCCTCGCCTCGTGTTCCGGTGGCGTGCCGTGCAACTCCAACGCCGAATGCGGTGAGGAAGGCACGTGCCTTCCCATCGGCCGCTGCGCACCCAGCTGCACCACCAGCGGGGAGTGCGGGTCCGGCGAGACGTGCTCTGCGGGCGGCGGTTGCGTCCCGAGCGGAGGGTGCGGCGCAGACCTCGACTGCGGCGAGCTGCGAGTGTGCGATCCGTCGGGAAGGTGCGTCGCTCACTGCCGCGTGACGGCCTGCATCGAAGACCAGCGCTGCGCGCCCGATGGCCATTGCCGGAGCCCGGACGAGGTCCCCGCGGGGTGCGGTGGCGAGCTGTTCGAGGCGACGCGGGTCCCTGCCAACTTCCTGATCGTGCTCGATCACTCCGGAAGCATGATGTCCAGGGCGGGAAGCCAGCCGAAGTGGGTGAGCGCCGTGAACGCGGTGAAGAGCATCACCCAGAAGCATGACGGTTCGATCCGCTTCGGACTCCAGATGTTCTCGTACAGCTCGCGCACGTGCCACCCGGGAACGGAGGACGTTGCGATCGGCCCCAACAACGCCAGCGCGATCGCCTCGGCGCTTCCGTCGGGGGCAGACGGGAATCGGACGCCCATTGCCGGCGCATTGAAGGTCGCGAACGGGAACCCGGCCCTGGTCGATCCCGACCGGTCCAACAACGTGCTGCTGGTCACCGACGGCGAGGAGAACTGCAACGGCAGGCCTGAGGACGAGGTCGGGGAGCTGTTCGCGAAGGGGATCAAGACCTACGTGGTCGGCTTCGGCGACGAAGTGGATCCCCAGCGGTTGTCGGAGATGGCCGTGGCGGGTGGGACCGCGCGCGCAGGACAGACGAAGTACTACCAGGCGGATGATCCTGCGGCGCTGCAGGCTGCGCTGGATCAGGTCGCCCTCGGCGCCATGGGTTGCGAGTTCAAGCTGGCCACCACACCTCCCGACCCGGCGAGCCTGTACGTCTACGTCAATGGTGACCTCCAGAACCGGGATCCCTCGAAGCAGTCGGGCTGGGAGCTCAACCAGGCGACGAACCGAATCACCCTCTATGGCGCGACATGCGAGAAGGTCGCCAGCCACCCGGACTCCAAGGTCTCCATCGTCTACGGGTGCCCGGACGAAACCCTGGTCGAAGACGGACCCGATGCCGGGACCTCCTGGCCCACGGATGGCGGCGTCACCATCAACTGACGCGCAGCGTATGCCGCGGCATTCCATGTGCCACGCCGGGTACTTGTTCTCCGGAACGAGGTCGACGATCGTCGCGCGATGATGCTCAGCCGCAGTCCGTGTCCCCCGCTGCCCCCGTCCTCGAGACACGGAGGGAACACCCCATGAAGGTCCACGAGCTGTTCGCATATCTGCGCGTGAAGAACGCGGCACAGGCCCTCGACTTCTACAAGAGGGCCTTCGGCGCCACGGAGAAGTTCAGGCTCTCCGAGCCCAGCGGCCGCATCGGCCACGCCGAGCTCGACTTCGGCGGCACGACCCTGATGCTCTCAGACGAGTTCCCCGAATACGACCTCAAGGGTCCGAGCTCCATCGGCGCGACCACGGTGACGATCCACCTGCACGTCGACGATGCAGACGCCATGATCCAGCGAGCGGTGGAGGCGGGCGCCCAGCTCGTGCGGGAGCCGCAGAATGCCTTCTACGGTGAGCGCTCCGGGACGGTCCGCGATCCCTTCGGGCACGAGTGGAGCATCGGCCATCACATCGAGGATGTATCGCCCGAGGAGATGCAGCGTCGCTACACCCGGCTCCTTGGCAGTCCCTGAGTCAGTGCAGCGCGTGAAGTTCGCTTGCCTCCGGCCAGACGCGTTCTCCCGCGCCACGCTTTCGCTCGAGGTACCAGCGGCGGAACGCGAGGGTGGGGCGGTCGAGCGTGGTGCTCTTCTCCTCGGAAGGAGGAGGGACCTCGGCGGGCTCCTGTGATTCGACGATCCGCTGGTCCTCCCAGAGGATGATCCGGTTGAGCTGTTCGAAGAGACGTCGGCCCGCGAAGCGGCCGCCGTCGCGGGCAGTGACCACGATGAGCTCCGTCTCACCCTCGTTCATAGGAACGCACCAGATATGCAGGTGCATGGGTCGACGCGGCGTCGAGACGAGAAGGCTCCAGGCGTTGGGCTGCGTCCAGGTGATACTCGCCGCGGAGTCCCTTCCATCGACGGACCAGTGGACCTCGAACCCGTGTTCGAGAGCGGAGGGGGTGAGCTCCATCCTGGAGTCGCGCTTCATCTGCTTCTTCACCGCGAACCCGATCGTGCGCGCATGCACGTACGGCAGGTGCGCTGGGTCGAGCAGGTTCTCCATCACCCGCGTCCAGTGCGCGTTCCAGCGCTTCACTGCGCGCCACGAATGCACGCTCGGGTCTTCGAGCGCTTCGGGAACGATCGGCTCTTCGGACGGCGTCGCCCCCGCGCGCGTGTAGACCCAGAGAAGTCCGCTTCGCTCAATGACGGGAAAGGACGTCGCGCGGAGTTGGACGTGCTTCGCGTCCGCGAGTGGAACCTCCACACAGTCGCCCGCTCCATCGAAGCGCCAGCCGTGAAAGGGACACTGCAGGCAGCCGTCCTCGCGCACTCGCCCGAGGGAGAGCGCCGCGCCGCGGTGGGGACAGCGGTCAAGCAGGGCCGTGGGTCGACCTCCGCCGGCGCGGAAGAGCACGAACTTGTGTCCCGCAAGTTGGAACCGCAGCGGCCGCTTCTTGAGCCGCGACCCCAGGGCGACCGGCGTCCAGCAGTCCTGAAGACCGAAGTTGGAGAAGGCCTCTGCAGTCACCTCACTGAGTTAGGCGCAGGAGAGGTGCGCGGCATCGAACCGGGGAACAGCTTGGCTACGGGCTCTGGAGCGTCACGACCGCCGAAGCATTCCTGCACTCAGGACCGCACTCCGGGCCATTCGGGTAACTCACCGTCTCTTCGAGGTCCACCGTACCGCTGAAGCTGCTTCCGTCCGAGGTCGACTGAATTGTCACGTGAACCTGCCCGGGTGGCGCTTCGACCGGGAAGAACACGCTTCCTTCGAGGCACTCGGACGGCCTGGCCTCCGTGTATGGGCAAGCGAACGCAACGCTCTCGCCATCCCATGCGACGGTCCCGGAGAACGCGGTGGCAGGCGCTCCGGTCGGTGAGTGGATCCGGAGCGTGACGCCGTTGCGGCAACCGATGAGCGTGCATGCCTGTGGTCCACATGCGGACTGGAGCACGGCGACGCTGCAGAAGAGAGCAAGTGTGGCGAGGGCGATGAGGGCGCGCATGGTGGACCTGAGAATAGGCTCACGCCTGAAGCGCGTCGAACCTCCGGGTGCCTTCGATCTCCAGCACGAAGTCCGCTCCGAAGGCGCGGGCCGGCGTGGTCGCCCCGCGAGGCCGGAGCTCCAGCGTCTTCTCCACCGCGCGGATCCCGGAGCGCGCGGTGAAGTCGTACCCTTCGAGCGTCTCGAGCCACGCCTCGGCGAACTCGCCCCGGTCGTTCTCTGCCCGTGCCCACACGCGTGAGCGCCCCGCCTCCCGCTGCGCCGCGTTCGGGCCCTTCACGGTGCGGCGAACGAGCGCGGCGGCGGCATGGCGCACCCCTCGTGAGCGCAGCGCGAGCTGAAGCCCCGGCCCGGCGACGCGCAGCACCGCGGCCTTCCGCGGAGGCATCGACATGTACGTCGTGATGTCGGGGATCCCGGTGGTGTGGAACGCGGTGACCAGGTCCCCCCATGGGATGGGCACCACCGTCCGAACCGAAGAACCGGGAAAGCGCACCGTGCGCGCGCCCTTTCCCAACGGCCACGGCACGAGCATTCCGCCGCGTCGCACCCGTCCTCCCTGCGGCAGCCCTTCCAGCGCGGAGAGCGTGGTGCCTGCGCTGGGCGATCCCACCGCGTCGAACGCGAGGTGCAGCGCACGCGCGTCCTTCACCCGTTCGCTGACGTAGCGGGCCATGCAGTCGGTGGGCACGACGTCGAACCCGACTCCGGAGATCAACGCGACGTTCCGCTCGCGGGCCTGCTTGTCGTGCGCGAAGGTCTGCTCGAAGACCGGGATCTCTCCGGTGATGTCGAGGTAGTGCGCCCCGGCGTCGAGGCACGCCCACAGCATGGGCGCGGCGGTGTGCACGAAGGGCCCCGCCGCATGAAGCGCCAGCGCGTGACCTTCGAGGGCCTTGCGCAGGCCTCCCCGGTCTTCGAGGTCCACCACCACGCTCGGAAGGCCCAGACGCCTCGCCAGCGGTTCGAGCTTTGCGGCCGAACGACCGGCCAGGGTGGGACGATGGCCGCGTCGCACCGCCTCTTCCGCGAGCAGTTCCCCCGTGTATCCGTACGCTCCGTACAGCAGCCACCGCTGTTCGCTCACGCCAGCCTCCCGCGTCGAACTCTACGCGGGACCGCGGAAGGCGGTGGCAGATCCTCTGGCGACCGTCGAGATGTAGCGATGCTTCTCCGGAAGGACCGCGAACGTCCCGAGCCGCGGACGCTCCAACCGCTCGAAGTCGGCGGTCCGCATCTGGATGATCTCCTCGTGGGAGCCGGCGCGCATCGAGACGAACAGGTGCTCCCGGAGCGACTCGTCCATCAGCACCGGAAGCCCGAACAGGCACCCGAACGGAGGCTCCGCGCCGATCTCGCAGTCCGGGAACAGCCGCGAGAAGGTGATCTCGTCGAGCAGCTTGATGTCGTACGTCCCGAGGATCTCCCCGATGCGCTCCATGTCCACCCGCCCCGCGGCGGGGGCCACGGCGATCCAGGGCTCGCCATCCGCCTCGAAGATGACCGACTTGGCCAGCTCGAAGCCGCTGACGTGGAGCGTCTCGGCGAGCCGCTGCGCCCGGATGCGGCGAGGATGCGAACGGATCGAATAGGGGACGTCGTGATGGCTGAGGTACTCGCGAATGCGCTTGGGAACCATGGTCAAGCCCTCCAGGTCAGCCGGCGGGCCAGTAGCCGGGCGGGATGCCGCGCTCCTCCGGCGTATAGGCCCTCCGGGGTGGCACGACGAACTGATCGAACCAGCCCGTGGCCAGCCGCCCGAGCTGCATCTCCACCTCGACGTCCCGCCGCTGGATGCTTCCGGGGACGATCCTCAGGTCGACCGGCGCGCCGAAGCCCGACATCACCCTGCGGTTCATGGCAATGAGCTCGTCATCGTCCTCTCCCGCGATGAGCCGGGTGGGGGCCTTCACCTTCGACAGCTCGAGATCGAGCGACTCGGGAGCGGGTCCACAGGCGACGATCCCCTTGACATGGGACCGGCACTCCGCAGCGGCAAGCAGGCAGGCGTCGGCGCCGTCCTCGCGGCCGAAGTACCCGATCGGGAAGCTGCGGGTCTGCTCGTACGCCAGCGCCCAGTTCGTCGCGTCGAGGAGCCGGCGGGCGAGCGTATCGGTCCGCCCCCACTCCCGGAGCAGAGGCGTCATCGGGAGCCGCAGGGTGGCGTAGCCGTCGAACTCGAGCGCGTGGACGACGCGATCGTCCTCGGCGGGGATCTCCACCGCGTCGCCGAAGATGATCAGGGCCTTCGCGCGCTCCGGGATCCGCAGCGAGGCCGTCAGCGCGTGCCCGCCGGCGGTGATGGGGATCTGGAACTGGTCGACGATCGGGTCGCGCATGTCCTCACGCAAAGCATGATCCCTCGCTTTGGCCATGTTCGTACCGGGGGCTCGCCCGGCCTCCATGCGCGCAGGTGTGCCGACACGGTGACATCCGCTCCTTTCTGTTAGGCTGTGACCCATCGTGATTTCGCTGGAGTCCATCGCCTTCGATGGTGCCTCGCCCGGGCATCCACTGACCGCCTCCGGTCAGCCTGCCCGGCGCACCCTCGGCATGTGACCCCCCCCTCACGAAGCCTTTACCCGAACACCTGTAGCACCCCGCGCCTGCTCTCCTGCACGCGCCGGATTTTCTTCGAACACCCGAACGAACGAGGATCGACGTGCGTTGGCTCAACTTCCACCACCTGCTCTATTTCTGGAGCGTCGCGCGCACCGGCAGCATCGCAGCGGCCAGCCGCGAGCTCTTCCTCTCACCGCCGGCGATCAGCACCCAGATCAAGACGCTGGAGACGTCGGTCGGCGCCCGCCTGTTGAAGCGGACTCCGAGGGGCTTCGAGCTCACCGACACGGGGCGGCTGGTGTTCGCCTACGCCGACGACATCTTCCGGATCGGAAGCGAGCTGGCCCAGGCGCTCGAGGCGCAGACGAACGGGCAGCGGTTGCGGGTGGGGCTGGGGCAGATGATCCCCAAGCTCCTGGCGGAGCAATTACTTCGGCCGGTCTTCGAGGATGGGCCCGGAGACGTCGTGGTCCAGTGTCGCGAGGCGTGGAACGAGACGCTCTTCGACGAGCTGCTCGCGCACGAGCTGGACGTCGTGATCGCCGACGCGCCGACGCTGCCTCGCGGGAGCGCGGCGGTTCAGCAGCAGCTCCTCTTCGAGCTGCCGGTCGGGTTCTACGGGAGCGCCTCGCATGCCCACGTCGCCGGGGATTTTCCCCGGCGGCTGGACGCCGCGTCGCTGCTGGTCCCGACCGCCTCCAGCGGCTTGCGGAAGGACCTCACCGACTGGCTGGAGCGGCATGAGGTCCGA
Organism: Myxococcaceae bacterium; assembly: GCA_049589315.1. GTDB lineage: Bacteria > Myxococcota > Myxococcia > Myxococcales > Myxococcaceae > JBAWAM01. The sequence goes on along the minus strand of JBAWAM010000698.1, from coordinate 2,944 downwards.
CCGCGGATCGCCGGAGAGTTCGACGACGGAGGCCTGCTGATCACCTTCGCGCAGAAGGGGCTGGGCATCTTCGCCGCGCCGCTGTCGCTGCGCGCAGAGCTCGAGGAGCGCCACGGGCTGCTCCTGCTGGGCGAGGCCGAGGGCCTGACGGTGTCCCTGTACGGCGTGGCCACCCGGCGCAAGCTCCTCAACCCGATCGTTCGTTCGCTGTTCTCGATGGCGCCTGCGCAGGTTCCGCAGGCCACCGCGGTCTGATCAGGCCGGGATCGGGCCGGCCGGAGGTTCGGGCTCGACCGTCGTCCGCGCGATCCACGCGACGAGCCGGTCGAGCATCGCCGCGTTGCGGTGTTCGACGGCGCGCAGTCGCCACAGGTCGTAGCGGAGCACGTCGTCGGGGTTCCGTCCGGTCGACATGACGGCGTCCGGCGCGTGTCGGATCCACTGCTCGAACGACGTCGCGTCGGCTTCGGGGTGGAACTGCAGGCCCCAGGCGTTCCCGATCCGGAAGGCCTCGTTCGGGCAGGTCTTCGAGGAGGCCAGTCGGATTGCGCGCGGCGGGAGATCGAAGGCGTCCTGGTACCAGTGCACGACCTCCAGACGGTCGCCCATGCCGCGGAAGAGCGGATCGCGTCGGCCCTCAGGCGTCGAGACGATGGGGTGGACCCCGACCACGAGACCGCTGCCGCTGGGGTAGACGCGTCCTCCCGCGGCCAGGGCGAGGAGCTGGGCGCCCAGGCAGAGCCCCAGCACCGGACGTCCCAGTCCGAGCCTCCGCTCGAGCAGGGTCTGCTCCTGGCGCAGGAACGGGTTCCGGTCGAGCTCTCGCGCGCTCATGAAGCCGCCGAGGACGACGAGCAGATCCGCGTCGAGATCCTCTCCGGCGCACTCCTGGAAGCGCTGCTCGACCGAGAAGCCGGCCCGGGTGAGGGCCGGCGTGAGCAGTCCGGGCCCGACCAGCGCATCGTGCTGGATCGCGACCGCCCGGAGCGGCGTCATGCCCACTTCTCCTGCTCCGGCTCCTGTGCGAATCCGCCGGGCTGCTGCAGCACCGCGGTCACCGTCACCAGGCGCTCTCCACCGCGCGGCAGCCGCCAGGTGACGGAATCGCCGACCCTCGCGCCGAAGAGCACTGCGCCCAGCGGTGAGAGGACCGACATCCGGTTCGTCGCCGCGTCGGCATGGGATGGGGAGACCAGCCAACCATCGCGGTCGCGTCCGCTGTCCTCGTCGCGGAAGACGAAGCGGCTGTCCAGGGTGACGACGTCCGCGGGCACCGCCTCCGGCTTCACGATGCGCGCGCGGGAGAGCGTCTCCTTGAGGATCGCGCGCGCGGTCTCTGCCTGCACGGGGATCTCCGCCGAGAGGAGCTCCCGGATACGGTTCACGTCGGAGGTGGTCAGGATTGTCTGGACAGGGGTGGACATGGCGGTGCTCCGCGAAAGGGGGGTGAAGGTGGAGGGGTGGGAAGCGCGCGGAGGCGTCGCACCACGGGAGTTCGAACTTCGAACTGCACTCGTGGTGACGACGCCTTAAGAGAGCGAGATGGAAGCCCCGGGTGTACTTCGCCTACACCGGGCAATGAGCGGGCTCGAAGCTCCTCCGCCGGTGAGGGCGGGGGTTCTGTGCAGGCAGACGCTCATCAAAGAGATTCCCATGCCATTCATACGGCGCGGGCGGCCCAAGGGGAATTCGATCTTCTGGAGATCAGATTCCACAAAGACAAAGGGTCGTCCGACTGTCCGCGGACGAGCGCATGGAACGCCTGATCGCGGACCTTCCCAAATCGTCCAGCCTTTCCGGAGGGTTGTCAGACCGGCTTGCATACTGAACGTGTGTATAGCAGTTTGGTGTGGAGCTCGAACATGGATGCAGCCAGGAACATGGCGGTGGTGGAGCAGCTCCGGGAGCAGATCCGGAAGCTGCAGGCGGCGCCCCGGAGCTACCTCGCGGTGCTTCGGACGGGTGTGGCGCCGTTCGACGGGTTGTTCCCGGAAGGGGGGCTCCCGCTGGGGCAGGCCATGGAGCTGTGGGGGGAGGCTGCCTCCGGCCGGACCAGCCTCGGGCTTCGCGCGGTGGCCGCCGCCGGCCGCGAAGGGCGCCTGTCCGCCTGGATCGATGGACCGCGCGAACTGTATCCCCCCGCGGCCGCCGCGCTCGGTGTGGATCTCCCGCGGCTGCTGATCGTCCGTCCTCCAGCGCCGGGGCAGCTGGTGTGGTCCGCCGTGCAGCTTCTGCGAAGTGGCGCGTTTGCCTGCGTCGTGCTGGACCTCACCCACACCGGCGTGCGCCTCTCCCTGGCGGAGGGCCGGAAGCTCCAGGACGCGGCGGTGAAGGGCGGGGGCGTGCTGCTCCTGTTGACCCCGCCGGAGGCGCCGGGGGACGGGATGGTGCGCCTGCGGACGCGCGCCGAAGGCGTGCACGGCCTGCGGGTCGAGGTCGTCCGCCACCGCCGTGCGGCCACCGGTGCGCACGCGCTGGTGCCGTGGTCGGCGCTGTATCCGGGGCAGGCGCCCGTTCATCGGTACGATCTACCCGCCCCCGCACCGCTGCCGGCCACCGCGGAGCCGGGGCTGGTGGTGGACTTCAAGCGTCACAAGAAGTCATGGGATCACGGCTGCTGCTCGGTGCACCTCGGCCGGCCCGGACGGGACTCACCCCTGCCGTCCCTGGGGGCACCCCTGGGCGTGCGGTCCTTGCACTGACGGGGAGGAACCATGCGACGGTGCTACGTCCATCTCTCCCGGTTCCCGGTGCAGCGACGCGTGATGGAGACGCCTTCGCTCGCGGGGAAGGCGCTCGCGCTGGTGGAGAACGCGCGGGGGCATTGGCGGGTCGCCTTCGCCTCGACTGCCGCGCTCAAGGCGGGCGTGCGGCCGGGGATGACGAAGACCGCCGCGTGCGCGCTGGTGCCGGAGCTGCCGTGCTTCGACTACGACCCTGGCGC
>JBAWAM010000697.1:0-1512 GCA_049589315.1 Myxococcaceae bacterium | reverse complement strand
ATTCCGGTTCGCTGTGCCAGTTCCTTCAGGGTGCCCGGCGTGGCACCGAGCTCGCTCACCAGCATCAGGCTCGGGTCGTTGAGCAGGCGCATCGGCAGGCGCGGCGAGCGGCGCAGGAACATTCGGCGCGTGCGGTAGTGCGGGGGCAGGCAGTCGCGCGAGGTCCGGGTGGCGTACTGCCACATCAGCTGGGAAAAGTCGGTGCGGATGAAATGGCTGGGAATGGTGTCCGCCATGCCGGGCCGATGGTTCCAGACCGCGTTGGGCATCTCGGCCGGATCGGCGATCGGCCAGACGCCGATGCCGGTGCGCCGGCTGACCAGTGCGTACAACTTACCGTTAACGCTGACGTGGTACACGGCGGAGCGCAGGTCGAGGTCCTTCTCGACGATGTACGAGGCCAGGTGGAACTGCACCATCAGCGGCCGCAGCCAGCCTTCCAGCTGGGTCAGCACCGACGCCACGCTCTCGGGCGATTGCGGCTGGAAAAGATATGCAGGCTTGAAATCCGGCACGTTCAACGGTGTGGAGAAGGCGACGGGCCAGTCGATATCGGCCGGGTTGATGCGGATCGAGCGCCCCGATGGCAGGCCCGGGGTGATCCGCAGCGTTCCATCGGGCAGGCCCTGCACGCGCGACCCATTGACGCACCACGCGTCCGCGTCGCCCAGGCTGGACAGCTGCCAGTTCATCTGGTACTTCGCGGCCCGGGACGCCAGCGCAACGTTCAACAGCGACTGCTCTGCGTTGGTGAAACCCGCCAGCCCCAGGCGCAGCACGGGCCGTTCGGCGTTGGAGGGGTCGGTGGAGCGGGAATTCATTGTTCTTGGACCGTCAATCTGTCGAAATCAGGCGATGGGCACGGCGCCGCTATCGGACCGCACCACCTGGGCAGCCCCGCAGCTGCGAATGAGATAAGCCACATCGAGGATCAGCGCCACCGAGCCGTCGCTCATGATGGTGGCGCCCGATACGCCCGGGACCTTGCGGAAGTTGGTCTCCAGGCTCTTCACCACCACCGGCTGCTGGCCCACCAGCGCGTCCACCAGAACGGCAGCGCAGGAGCCCTCGGCCTCTACCAGCACGGCGATGAGATCGCCCTGTTCCCGCGGCTGGGCCGGCGGGAAGAGCTTGGACAGCCGCAATATGGGCAGGTAGGCGCCGCGCACGGCCAGTGTTTCGCGCTCGCCCGGCAGCGCATGGATCTCGCCGGGGGCCAGGCTGCGCGATTCGATCACCTGCGCCAGCGGCAGCACGTAGATCTGCCCGCCCAGCAGCACTGTCATCGCCTCGACGATCGCCAGCGTGAGCGGCACGGTCATCGTCACCTTCAGACCCTGTCCCTTGCGCGAGGCGACTTCCACCGATCCGCCCAGCGACAGGATGTTGCGCCGGACCACATCCATGCCGACGCCCCGGCCCGAAACGTCGGTGATTTTTTCCGCGGTGGAAAAGCCGGCCTCGAACAGCAATTGCCAGACCTCCGCGTCGGGGACATCGGCCGGCAGCACC
>JBAWAM010000696.1:0-2372 GCA_049589315.1 Myxococcaceae bacterium | reverse complement strand
TGCCGCGAGCGTCAGGGGCAGGAGGAGCAGCACCAGCGCCTTCGCGTTCGCCTTCGACGAGCGAGCCATGCCCGGCAGCATAGAGCCAGGCTGCCCGGCCGGCGCTCCCCTGCCCGCCCGTTCGTCTACCCGTGGATCTTCTCTTCGACCATCAGGTCGGCGATCTGCTCCGGGCGCTTGCCGGAGGCCTTCGCGCGGGTGAGCAGTTCGAGGATGGTGTCGTAGATCTTCGAAGCCCGGTCGAACGCCTTCTGGCGATCGTAGCCCTCGACCTCCTGGGCCACGTTGATGAGACCGCCCGCGTTGATCGCGTAGTCGGGCACGTAGACGATTCCGCGCTCCGCGAGCACCTCGCCATGGCGAGCCTCCGCGAGCTGGTTGTTCGCGGCGCCGGTGATCGCCTTGACCTTGAGCTGCGGGATCGTCGCGTCGTTCAGGCCCGCGCCGAGTGCGCAGGGGGCGTAGAAGTCGGCCTCGTTCGAGAGCAGCTCGTTCTCGGAGAGCGCGACCGCCTTGAACTCGCTGACCGCCGCGGCGACCGCCTTCTCGTTGATGTCCGAGACGAAGACCTTCGCGCCACGCCGGGCGAGCTCACCCACGAGCGCGAAGCCCACGTTGCCCACGCCGAGCACGTTGACCCGCTTGCCCTCGAGGTTGTCCGAGCCGAAGAGGTGCTTCGCCGTGGCCTCGATGCCGCGCACCACACCGAAGGCAGTGACCGGGGAAGGATCACCGCTGGTGGCGGGGAGCCCGACAGCGTGCTTCGTGAAGCGGTGCACCCACTCAATGTCCGTGGGGCTGGTGCCCGAGTCCTCGGTGGTGATGTAGCGACCGCCGAGCGAATCGACCGCGCGACCAAAGGCCTCGAAGAGCTTCTCGCGATCGAAGGGCCCCTTCGGGAGCATGATGACGGCCTTGCCACCGCCGAAGCGGAGGCCCGCGAGCGCCGCCTTGTAGGACATGCCACGCGAGAGCCGGAGCACGTCCGTGATGGCCGCCTCCTCGCTGGCGTACGTGGCGAGCGCACGGGTGCCGCCGAGGCCAGGCCCCAACCGCGTGTTGTGCAACGCGATGAGCGCCTTCAGCCCCGACTTCTTGTCCGTGAACAGGTGAAGCCCCTCGTAGGAGCCGTCGAGCATGGTGTCGAGCACGTTCATGGGCTTTGCAATACCACCGCTACCCCGCCGTTTTCATCCCGTCGATGAGCTTCCTCAGCTCCTCCCCCGGAACCTCGTAGTGCGCATTGCAGAAGTGACAATCCGCTTCCGCCTTACCGCGCTCCGCGAGCAACTCCTCCAGCTCCCTGCTCCCGAGCGTGACCAGCGCGCGCACGACGCGATCGCGTGAGCACGGGCAATTCCACTCGAGCGGGTACCGTGAAGTCAGCTCCAGGTCCCCGCCATCGAAGACCCTGGAGAGCAACCCCGCCGCCGACGCACCGTCCCCCGCGTCGTCGATGATCTTGCGGAGACCATCCTCGCCTCGCAGCGAACGTCGGAGCTCCGCCAGCGCCTCGCGATCGCCCGACGGCAGCGGCTGGATGAGCAGCCCCAGGACCGAGCCGAGCGCCTCGCCGTCTCTCGGAATCACCTCGAGAAACACTGCCGCCTCGAGCTGCTCGGAGGCGACGAAGAACTTCTCGAAATCCAGCGCGAGGTCGAAGGAGGAGAGCTCGACCGAGGACCGGAAGAACTCGCCGTTTCCCTGGTCGCGGAGCACCGAGATGTAGCCCTGATTTCCGAAGACCGGGCGCCACTCCCACTCGTTCTCGTTGCCCCGGGTGGAGACGAACGGGTTCTTCACGTACCCGCGCACGTGCCCGTCCGCGTTCGTCTCGATGAAGAGCCCGCGAAGAGCGCCGTCGCACTCGAGCTGGAAGTTCACGCGCGCGTCCGACTTCTGAAGCTGGAGGGCCGTCATCAGCGAGGCAGCCACAGTCGCCTGGGCGAAGACCGACGCGGCAGCAAACTCCATGTGGTGCAGCGAGCGCGCCTTGCGAGCGACCTCCGTCGCGTTCACCGCGACCACGCGGAGGTCACGGTCCTTCAACAACCCCATCACCACTTCGTCACTCATTCCAACTCCAACACCTGGCCACGCTTGGCCATTCACCAAACGAAAAGGGCGGCCCGAAGGCCGCCCCCATCGAGTTCACCCGCCGCTCAAGGAGCGGCAGAGCAAACGTTCCTGCGAACCACCGTCAGCCTACTCGCACTGGCCGGTGGTCATGTTGCAGGTCTGAGCCGGCATCCGGTCGGCACAGGGCTGCCACAACTCAGAAGTGCAGTCGGGGAGGCAGGTGCCCCCTCCGCTCTGCAGTCCGTAGCAGCTGTAACCCGCCGCGCAGGTGCTCCGCTGGCCCGGCTCCGCAC
>JBAWAM010000695.1:0-4483 GCA_049589315.1 Myxococcaceae bacterium | reverse complement strand
GAAGAAAGCAGCCTGTCCCCTTTTTCATCCGCCTGCAGTGATCCTGGGACGCGCACCCGGCGAAACCCGGTGCGCGCCTGGTTGGACAGTTCGAACAGATGGGTCGATCCGCCATCCGTGCTTGACCCACCCCCCCTCGATCGCTAGGTTGCGCGCGATTTTCGACCCCCCTGAGAAGACGAAGGGTTCCAGCGATGGCTACCGCACACGCGACTGGGCGCATTACCCAGGTTCTTGGACCCGTGGTGGACGTAGAGTTCCCCCCCGGTGTTCTCCCTGAGGTGTACACCGCACTCAAGGTCTCCAACCCCAACATCTCGGCTGCGGAGAACAACCTCACCGTCGAGGTCTCCCAGCACCTCGGTGAGAACACGGTGCGCTGCATCGCGATGGACTCCACCGAAGGTCTGTCGCGCGGTCAGCCCGTGCTCAACACCGGCGCGCCCATCCAGGTGCCGGTCGGCAAGGCGACGCTCGGCCGCATCCTGAACGTCGTCGGCGAGCCGGTGGACGAGATGGGCCCGGTGAAGGCCGTGAAGTCCTACCCCATCCACCGCGCGCCTCCGGCGTTCGTGGAGCAGGAGGTGAAGGTCCAGGTCTTCGAGACCGGCATCAAGGTCATCGACCTGCTCTGCCCGTACACCCGCGGTGGCAAGACCGGCCTGTTCGGCGGCGCCGGCGTCGGCAAGACGGTGCTCCTGATGGAGCTCATCCGCAACGCCGCCATCGAGAAGGGCGGCTTCTCGGTGTTCGCCGGCGTCGGTGAGCGCACCCGCGAAGGCAACGACCTCTACAAGGAGTTCCAGGAGGGCGGCGTCATCAACCTGAAGGAGCTGGAGAAGAGCCAGGCGGTGCTGGTGTACGGCCAGATGAACGAGCCGCCCGGCGCCCGCGCCCGCGTCGCGCTCTCCGCGCTCTCCATCGCCGAGTACTTCCGCGACGAAGAGGGCCGCGACGTGCTCCTCTTCGTGGACAACGTGTTCCGGTTCACCCAGGCCGGCTCCGAAGTGTCCGCGCTCCTCGGCCGCATTCCCTCCGCCGTCGGTTACCAGCCCACCCTGGCCACCGAGATGGGCGCTCTCCAGGAGCGCATCACCTCGACCACCAAGGGCTCCATCACCTCGGTGCAGGCCATCTACGTGCCCGCCGACGACCTCACCGACCCGGCCCCGGCGACCACGTTCGCCCACCTCGACGCGACGACGGTGCTCTCCCGCGCCATCTCCGAGCTGGGCATCTACCCCGCCGTGGACCCGCTCGACTCGACCAGCCGAATCCTCGATCCGGAGGTGGTCGGTGCAGAGCACTACGCGGTGGCCCGCAAGGTCCAGGGCATCCTGCAGCGCTACAAGGAGCTCCAGGACATCATCGCCATCCTCGGCATGGACGAGCTCGCCGAGGAGGACCGCAAGGTCGTGGCCCGCGCCCGCAAGATCCAGCGCTTCCTCTCGCAGCCCTTCTTCGTCGCCGAGGTGTTCACCGGCAAGCCGGGCCGCTACGTGAAGCTGCAGGACAGCATCCAGGGCTTCAAGGAGGTCGCGGACGGCAAGCACGACGACCTCCCAGAGGCCGCGTTCTACATGGCCGGCGACATCAACGAGGTCATCGAGAACGCCCGGAAGCTGGCCGCGGCGTAGAATCGGGCGCATGACGCTCCGCCGCCTCGCTGTGGTCCTGCTCGCCCTGGCCCTTCCGGCCGGGGCGGGCGCCGAAGAACCGAAGAGGTCGAAGACCACGGTTTCGGCCAAAGGGGACTTCAGCGTGCGGCTGGTGGAGCTCGGCCCGAAGAAGTGCAGGCTCGAGGTGCTCAAGGAGAGCATCCCCTGGTGGCACCTCGAGCGGTGTGTGGGGACGGTGGACGACCTGTACTTCGTCTCGAGCGACGGAGCGCGGGTGTGGGTGGTGAAGACGATTCCGCAGAAGGCGTCGGTCCGGCGCGCGACGCGGATGAAGTACCCGGCCTGGACGTACGTGGAGGTCGCCGCACTCTACGGCCGCGACGGATCGAAGCTGAAGTCGAAGCAGCTCAACGACTTCGTGAAGAGCCGGGGCGGGCTGGACGATGTGCGGCAGCTGGAGCGCCACTTCAAGTGGCTCGAAGGCGTGACGGGTGTGCCGGGGAAGGCGCCGCGGCTGAACGACGCGGGGCAGGTCCAGCTCGAGACGGTCGAGCCGAAGAGCTTCAAGCTGGAGTTTTGAGGAGTCGCGGATGGCCAGGCTGAACGTGGAGATCGTCACCCCGGAGAAGCGCGTCGTCCAGGTGCAGGCGGACGAGGCGATCGTTCCCGGCGCCGAGGGACTCTTCGGCGTCCGCCCGGGTCACACGCCGTTCCTCTCGCTGGTGGAGCCGGGACCGCTGACCATCAAGGACGGGGCGAACCAGCAGACGTTCTTCATCGCTGGCGGCTTCGCCGAGGTCGCGAGCGACAAGATCACGGTGCTCGCCGACCACGCCGAGGCCATCGCCGCGATCGACGTGGAGGATGCCCGCCGCCGTCTGGAGGAGGCGCAGGAGCGGATGAAGGGGCTCTCTGCCGAGGACGCGCGCTACCAGATCGAGTCCGCCACGGTGAAGCGCGAGACCGCCCGCATGGCGCTGGCGCGCCGCGCCTAGTTCCCTCGGGGTGGCCGCGCCGCTCGCCACCTGGGAGCTGTTCCACGAGATCGCCCACCCACCTTCGGCGCGGGCGCGCTCGTACGTCGTCGACAACTTCCTCGAGGACTGCATCACCTTCCGCAACGTCTTCTACGACGAGGCGAGGAACGATTGGCTGTCCCGTGGAGGCACCTCCCTCCCAGCGCTGTGGGACGGCGAGCGCCTCTACCAGGGCGCCGAAGCGGTGATCGCCCGCCTCCAGGTGCTGACCAACATCGGCCGGGCGCCCTGAGCGGTCGAAACGCGTCGGTTACCGAAAGGTCGCCTGTCCCTCACGTCCGGCTGTGCCGTGGGGCGGGGGTGTTCACCTTCGCGTGACCCAGGAGGTGCGTGCGATGTCCCCGCCACGCGACAGACTTCTCGCGTGGCTTCTCGAGGAAGCACCCATCGGCCTCGGCTGGATTGACCGAACGGGGACGCTCGAGCTCAACGCGAAGGCTGCGGACCTCCTCGGCGCGCCGGAGCGTCGACTCGACCGGACCTATTGGAGGGCGATGACCCTGGTCGACGAGGCGGGGTGTCGCATCGCGATGGCCGATCATCCGTTGGTCCGGGCGCTCAGGGGAGAGCGCGTTCCCCGAACCCGAGTGCAGGTGATCCGGCCAGACGGGATCAGGGTTCCCGTCGACGTCCAGGCGGTCCCCTTCGGGGATGGCGGGGCGGTGTCGATCTTCGAGGACGCGAGCTGGCTGCTCGAGAGGGAGTGCAATCAGGTCGAGTGGATCGCCGCGCTCGGACACGAGCTGGGAGGTGGGCTCCATGGCCTCTCCACGGCGGTCACCGCGGCGACGCTGCTGGTGGAACGTGAGGACATGCGCGACCGGGCGCGGCACCACCTCGACATCGCCCGGGCCGAGATCCGGGTGATGGTCCGGCTGGTGCGCGACTTCCTCGACGCAGCGCGGCTGGGGGTGGGGGCCCTGGAGGTCCGCCCGGCGACGCTGGAGGTGCCGATGGTCCTGGCGGAGCTGGCCGACGCCGCGGAGTCGCTGGATCCGCGCCATCGGGTGATCCTCCAGATCGAACCGGGGCTGCGCGCCCGGGCAGACCTGGACCGGTTGAAGCAAATCATGGCGAACCTCCTCAGCAATGCGGCGAAGTACTCGACACCGGGGCTGCTGATGCTGGGGGCGCAGAGAGAGGGCGACCGGGTCCTGATCGGGCTCACCGACGAAGGTCCGGGAATCGCGGTCGAAGCGCAGGCGAAGCTCTTCCAGCGATTCCACCGCCTCCCCAGCAAGCGCGACGGGAGCGGGATGGGGCTGTGGATCTCCCGCGAACTGGCCTTGAGGATGGGCGGGGATCTCTGGGTCCGGAGCGCGGAGGGCAGACCCACGACCTTCTGCCTCGCCCTGCCAGCGGAAGAGGCCGAGTGTCTCTCGGTGGGCGACGCAGGGAACCTCTGAGCTTCCCCATCGAACGGGGCGGATCCAGCTTCCCGCCCATGGCCGTACCTGAGCGCGATCTCTCGACGTCCGAGCTCATCCGCCACGCACTGGAGGAGGCGAAACTGCTCGCGCGCGCCGAGGTCAGCCACGCGAGGCTCGAGCTGAGGGAGGAGCTCCGCGGCGCGCGCAACGCAGGAATCGCCCTGGGTGTGGCGGCGACGCTGGGGCTGTGCGGACTTTCGCTGCTGTTCGTCGCCGTCGCCGCTGCGTTCCCGATGGAGCTGTGGGGCGCCACCCTGATCGTCGCCGGGGTCGTGCTCACGATCGCCGGGATCGCCGCGGCGATCGGCGCGCGGCGACTGCCGAAGAAGCCGCTGGAGCGCACGCGGACGAGACTCCTCGACGACCTCCAGGTCACGCGGGAGCGGCTCGCATGAAC
>JBAWAM010000694.1:0-4554 GCA_049589315.1 Myxococcaceae bacterium | reverse complement strand
GGCTTCCCGGGGATCGCGGTGGTGGTCGACTACGCCCTCGCCGACCCGAAGGACCGCGTGGGGAAGGTCGAGACCGTGCTGGCCGCTTCTGCGGACGATCCCGAGCTGCACGAGCTCGCGGGGCAGCTGCTGCTGGCGAGGGGCGAGGAGAAGGTCGCCCGGACCCGGCTGCAGAAGTCGTTGGAGCTGCAACCTGCGCACGTCCGGGCGCTGGTGGCAGTGGGCGAGTACTTCCGACGGTCGGGGGACTACACCAACGCGCTCGAATTCTACGCGCGGGCGGCGAAGATCTCGCCCGAGCATCCGGGGACGATCCTGGGCGCGGCGGAGTCTCGCCTGGCCATGTCTCAGGACCTGGACGTTGCCGTGGCCGAAAGCGCGAAGCTTCCCAATGACGAGCTGCTCCCGGAGGCCATGCGGCCCCGCCGCGTGCTCGTGCGCGGCAGGCTCCTCGCTGCGACGGGGAAGCCGACCGAGGCGATCGAGCTGCTCCGCGAGGGCGTGGCGAAGTACAAGCTCCAGGGCTTCGAGTTCCAGCTCGCGCTCGCAGATGCGTTCCGGAGGGCCGGCCAGATGAAGGACGCGGAGACCGCGCTCGAGGCCGCGCTCGAGCTGCGACCGGACGACGAGGACGCTCGGGAGGCCCTGGCCCGCGTGCTCATCGAACGGGGACGCGCCCGCGACGCGCTCAAGCAGGTGGACGCAGACCCGAAGTCGCGTCGGATCTCGCTGGTGCGCGGCCTGGCCCATGCGCGACTGGGCGACTGGAAGCGCGCGCGCGGAGAGCTCGAGCGCACCCAGGTCGAAGGTCGCTATCCCAGCGAGGCGGTGGTGCTGCTCGCGCTGGCGGACGCCAACGAGGGACAGGAGCTCCGCGCGCGCGAGGTGCTGGAGAAGATCCTCTCGGTCACGAAGAAGGCGCGCGGCGACGTGCTGGTCGCGCTGGGCGACATCCACTTGCGCAATGGCGAGGTGGACAAGGCCCGGGCGCGCTTCGAGCAGGCGGCGAAGGAGGGCGACGAGCCCGAGGGCTCCTGCGCGTGGGGCCGGATGCTGTTGGCGGCCGGCAGCCCGGAGAAGGCGCTCGAGCCGCTGCTGCGCGCAGTGGCCAGGAACGACTCTCACGACGATGCGCACGAGGCGCTCGCGCGCACCTATCTGCAGCTCGGTCGGGTTCCCGATGCGCTGAAGCTCACCACCCGCTGGCAGCAGACCAACAAGGACTCCGCCGTCGCGCGCCGGATGCACGCGTGGGCGCTCTTCCAGTCCGGAACTCTCAAGGAGGCGGACGCCGCCGCGTGGCAGTCGATCCGCGAGGACTCGAAGGTGCCGGAGGCCTGGCGGATCCGCGCCATGGTCAACTTCGCCCAGGGCGACGTGAAGACCGGGTTCGCTGCGCTGGAGCGGGCGAACGAGCTGGATCCGAAGGACCCGGAGACGTTCTGCTCCATCGCGCGCGCGTTCCTCCGCCAGGGCAATCCAGAGCACGCGGCCGCCGCCTTCGGAGCGGCCGTTCGTGAGCGGTCGGACAGCGTGTGCGGCCGCCTGGGCATGCTCTGGGTGAAGCTGCCGTCCGCGAGCCGGTCGTCCATCAAGGAGGCAGAGCAGCTCCTGCGGCAGTCCGTGTCTGCCTGGGACAAGGCGTTCGCCCACGCCACCGTCGCCCGGATGATGCTGGCCACTGGACAGGCGAAGGAGGCCCGGGCCCGCGCCGACGAGGCAATCAAGCTTGCGTCGTGGTTCGGCGACGCGCATCTTTCGCGCGCGCTGGTCGCGGCGAAACTCCGCGACATGGACGTGGCGAAGACAGAGTTCGCCCGTGCAGTGGAGCTGGAGCCGGCGCACAGTGGGTATCGCCTCGAGTACGCGGATGCGCTCGTGCGAGGGGGCGAAGAGGATCAGCAGAAGGCGGTCGAGGAATACGAGCGATTCCTGCGACTGGGTGGGAGCGACCGTGACGAAGCCCGCGTCAAGCGGACCCTCGCAGACCTCAAGCGCCGGCTGGCAGCGAGATAGTGTGAACCCAGCTCCTCCCCAGGTGCCGCTGTTCCGGATCATGGTCGCGAACGCGAGCCTGCTGTCGCTCGTGTATCTCGTGTTCGGTGCGGTCGTGGAGCTGCTGCGCCGCTTCTTCCCGGTGCCGTGGGTGCAGCGCGCCACGCTGGTGCTCGACTCGCTCCCCGGTCGAACGCTGGAGCTGCTCGGGCTGATGGAGCCGCTCCGAAACGCGTACGTCTACGGGCGGATCAACGAGTTCGTCCTGCGGCTCATCTTCAGCGGGACGACCATCATCATCATCTTCGTGATGGCGGTGGTGGTGGGCGCGGGGATGTGGCTGATCCGCCGGCTCATCGTCCGCCGTCACGCCGACGCCTGATCTTCATCGGCGTGGGCGCCGGCGCGTGCCCGGCCGCCCGGGCCACCAGGCAGATCTCCCGGACCTTCGCGCCGAAGCGCTCCCACCGGCTCTCCCCAGTGCCCTTCACCCGGAGGAACTCCTCCCGGTCGATCGGGAGCGCGGTGGCGATGGCGAGCAGCGTCGCGTCGTTGAAGATGATGTACGGGGGGACGCCGAGATCGCGCGACAGCTCGCGCCGCCACGTCTTCAGCTCGGAGAGGGCCAGCTCGCTGTGGCTGCCCGGCGCCACGTGGGACGCCGAGGGCGCGGGGTCGGTACGTGCCTCGGGCCGGAACTCCACGCGATGGCCGGAGCACACGTCGCAGCCCGCGCATTCGCCCTCCAGCGTGTCGCCGAAGTACCGGAGGATGTACGCCCGCCGGCATCCCTTCGTATACGCATAGTCGGTCATGCGCTTGAGCAGCAGCAGGGCCCGCCGCTCCTGCTCGCGGACCTGATCCAGGTTGAGCTCGAGCTCGGAGAAGGGCACGTCCCGCGTCGCGCGGATGGCCCGACCGCCGAACGGCCGCTTCACCTGGATCACCCCGGCCTTCTCCAGCAGGGAGATACCGTGCCGCGCCGCGGTTTCGGACAGCTTCGTGCGCCGGGCCAGCACGCCGAGCTCGGTGGTGAACGGGCGTCCCTGCGGATACTCCGTGCGCAGGACGTTCAGCAGTGCCCGGGCGTCCTCGGAGTGGGGCTGGGCCTTCTGGGCGCGCGCCTCCACGGTGACCTGCCACGCGCCCTCGCCGCGGCTGCCGCGCGCCAGGAAGCCTTCGCGCTCGAGGATGCGAACGGCCGCGGACACCTCGAACTCGCTCGCCCCGACCTGGATGGCCAGCACGCCGAGGCCGCGGTCGAACTCTTCACCGGAGCGGAGCGCGTTCCACACGTCGGTGAGCACGGATTCGGGCGGGTGGTTGCCCTGGATCAGCCGCTCCTGGGTGTAGACGTCGGCGTGGTTGAACAGCAGCACCACGTTCGCCGGCTGCCCGTCGCGGCCGGCGCGGCCGATCTCCTGGTAATAGGCCTCCACCGCCCGCGGGATGTTGGCGTGCACCACGGTCCGGATGTCCGGCTTGTCGATGCCCATGCCGAAGGCGTTGGTGGCGACCGCGATCGCGTCCTTCGAGCCCATGAACTCGTCCTGGGCCTTCCGTCGCGCCTCGTCGTCCATGCCCGCGTGGTACAGCACCGACTTGAGTCCCCGCTGCCGCAGCGACTGGTGCATTGCCTCCGCGCCCTTGCGCGTGGAGCAGTACACGATGCCGCTCCCGCCGGACTGACGGAGCACGTCGGCCGCGGCCTGTTTGCGCTCCTCGTCCCCCTTCACCGGGACCACATCGAGGAAGAGGTTGGCGCGGTCGAACCCGGCGACGAGCACCTCCGGGTCCTTCATCAGCAGGGTGCGGACGATGTCGTCGCGCACCTCCGGGGTGGCGGTGGCCGTCAGCGCCACGGTGCGCGGCGGGCGCAGGCGCTTCCGGACCTGGCCCAGCAGCGCGTAGTCCGGCCGGAAGTCATGTCCCCACTGCGAGATGCAGTGAGCTTCGTCGATCGCGAAGAGCTCGACCTTCACGTTCGCCAGGGCGTCGAGGAAGGCAGGGCTGCGGAAGCGCTCGGGGGCGACGTAGATGAGCTTGTACTCACCGGAGCGCATCTTTCGCAGGCGCTCCGCGCGCTCGAGATCGTTGAGCGTGGAGTTGATGTAGGTGGCCGGGATGCCGCGGGCGGCGAGCTGCTCCACCTGGTCCTTCATCAGGGCGATGAGAGGGGAGATCACCAGGGTGATGCCCGGCAACATCGTCGCGGGGAGCTGGTAGCACAGGCTTTTGCCGGCGCCGGTGGGCATCACCACCATCGCGTTGCGCCCGGACAGGACCGTGTGGACGATCTCCGCCTGCGCCGGGCGGAAGTCGGAATGGCCGAAGTGGCGACGGAGGCTCTCGCGGGCCTCGTCCAGGAACGGCAGCGGCGCAGTCACCCGTCGCATAGATCACGGTTCCACGGGCGCGGTCAACGTCGGGCTTCTCTCCGGACGGGGAGGGGCAACCGGCGGACGCAACGGACCTCTCCGCTGCTCGCGCGCCTGCCTGCCTGGCGCGCGTGGAGGCACCTCCTCGAGGTCGAATGCGCCGCGCCGCGGGGGCCCGAGC
>JBAWAM010000693.1:0-1853 GCA_049589315.1 Myxococcaceae bacterium | reverse complement strand
GAGGAACACGGACGCGTCGGCGGGCTCCACGGCCACGCTTCGGGCGGCGTCGGAGAGAGCGCGCGCATAGCGCTCGGGCGCGCTGCCCTCGCCTTCTGGCACGATGGCGGAGGCGTTTCCGACGGCGCCCTGAAGCAGCACCACCGGAACGTCCCCTGCTTCGATCCAGCCGGGATAGTCCGGCGAGAGCGCGGCGATCGGACGGGCGACGAGCGTGGGGTGTGCTGACCAGATCCAGAGCTCGGCCACGGGCTTCGCTGCGCCGGCGAGCACGACCCGGGTGAAGCGCGCGTCGGCGGCATCGCCGGTACGGTGGCGCACGAGGGCGGGAAGTTCCCCAGCCCCGCTCTGGAGCTGGACGGGTTGCAGGTCGGCGATGGCGTCGCGGAGGGCGTCCACCGCTGCGCCGGCGAAGGCGTCGCGCACTTCATCCCGATACTGTCCGATGCCCGCCAGTTCGGCGAGCAGGCGATCGTCGTAGCCGCCCAGCGACGAGTGGCTGTGCGTGGCGATGATCCACACGTCGCTGAGGCCGAGCGCGCCGGCCGAGGCCCGGACCTGCTGCACCACCTCGTCGGAGGTGCTCAAGGCGTCCAGGGAGACGAGCCCAGCGCGAACGTCACCCGCTTCCAGCACGACGGCCCGGGCATTCAGGGGTCGCTCGGCGGCGCCGACGTCCTCGACGAGGGGGCCATAGCCGGCCGGCACGACCGGCCAGGGGGCGAGGACCTCTCTTCGTCCAGCGCCAGCGCGGAGTTCTCCCCGCGCGGTCGCTGTTAGCTCAACATCCGGAGGGGTGAGCTCCCAGTCGCCACACCAGTTCCACGAAGAAAGCGCATACGCGCCTCCGAAGGTGAGCAGGAATGCGGGCCCGAGAGCTCGCAGGTAGCGGCGGCAGCGTGACAAGGCGGCGGCACTGTAACGCCGACACGGCGTGGGGCAGCGCGGGTTTCCACGCTCACGCCCCAGCCCCCCTTCCTGGTGACTGAGGGGGGAAGCAGTACCCACAGGGCAGGGAAGGTGAGCCCCTGTGTGCTGCGTTCTTCGGTTTTGCCCACTTAAGGTGAAAGGGATAAACGGCCCGTCATGTGCGGCGTTTTCGGCATCTACGGCCATGATGAGGCCGCGAATCTGACTTATCTGGGTCTCCACGCTCTGCAGCACCGGGGGCAGGAGTCCGGCGGCATCGTCTCGTCTTCGGACAACAAGCTCCACGCGTACCGCGCGATGGGCCTGGTGGCGGACGTGTTCACGCACGACGCGCTGGCCACGCTCCCGGGCGACACGGCGATTGGTCACGTGCGCTACTCCACGGCCGGCGTCAGC
Organism: Myxococcaceae bacterium; assembly: GCA_049589315.1. Classification (GTDB taxonomy): domain Bacteria; phylum Myxococcota; class Myxococcia; order Myxococcales; family Myxococcaceae; genus JBAWAM01. The sequence continues at coordinate 527 of JBAWAM010000693.1, read as the reverse complement.
CAGGTCAAGAACGCGCAGCCGCTCATGGTGAGCTACCAGGGCGGGCAGCTCGCTGTTGCCCACAACGGAAACCTGGTCAACGCCCAGGCGGTACGCGACGAGCTCGAGGCGACGGGCGCCATCTTCCAATCGGACTCGGACACCGAGGTCCTCATCCACCTCATCGCCCGCTCGAAGGAGCCTGCGTTCGAGCAGCGGGTCGTCGAAGCGCTCCGCAAGGTGGACGGCGCGTACTCGATCATCTTCCTCACGGAGAAGCAGCTCGTCGCGGCCCGCGATCCCCATGGCTTCCATCCGCTGGTGCTGGGCAAGCTGCGCAACGCCTACGTCCTCGCGTCGGAGACCACGGCGCTGGATCTGATCGAAGCGGAGTTCATCCGCGAGATCGAGCCGGGCGAGCTGGTCGTCATCGACGAGAACGGGCTGCGCAGCCAGAAGCCGTTCGCCCCGCGCCGGCTGGGGCGGTGCGTGTTCGAGCACGTCTACTTCGCGCGCCCGGACACGGTCCTGTTCGGCTCTTCCGTCTA
>JBAWAM010000692.1:0-2161 GCA_049589315.1 Myxococcaceae bacterium | reverse complement strand
GCCTACGACCACGAGCTCGCGGACGGTCTGAAGCTGTCGACGCGGCTGAACTACAAGCTCCAGCAGCCCTGGCACAACCGGAACCCCGAGCTCGACCCGGTCTCCAACTACAACTTCTACGACAAGGTCGCGCAGCGCTCCACGGCGCGCGTGGGCCTCACCTGGGACGTGACCGACGCCGTCCACCTGATGGTCGGAGGCGAGTTCAACTACGATCACGGCAACGCTGAGTGGATGCCGGAGGAGCGCTACTTCGGCTACACGGACCCGACGGTCGAATACCTGAGTGCTGCGGCTCTCGCCGAGGCCATGGTGGAGACCGACTGGGTGAACATCACGGCCGGAGCCCGGTTCGAGGCGCACAGCCAGTTCGGCTCCGCATTCGTGCCACGGATCGGGCTGACGAAGGTGCTCAATCCGTTCCACTTCAAGCTGATGCTCTCGCGCGCCTACCGGGCGCCCATGATCGAGAACATGGCCTTGAGCCCGGACGTCAAACCCGAACTCATCGACGTGGGAGAGCTCGAGGTCGGCTATCAGCTCAACAGGTCCATGCTGCTGACCGCGAGCATCTTCGACATCACCCTGCACCAACCGATCGTCTACGTCTGGGACCCGGTGACGCTGACCGAGAGCTACCAGAACCAGGAGTCGACGGGCACGCGCGGCGCGGAGATCGAGTACCGGTATCAGGGCGAGTTCGGCTACGCGATCGTGGGCTACTCGTTCTACACCGCGGCAGGGAAGCCGCGCATCGACTGGAACCGCGTGCCGCACCGCGGGGACATGACGCTGGCCTTTCCCAAGCACAAGCTGACGCTCATGGGCAGCGCCAACATCACCCGGGACTTCTCGATCAATCCCTCGGTCGTGTTCATGAGCAAGCGCTTCGGCAACGTCACGTCCGACGATGCCGGGGTGCCGGTGGTCGGCGAGTATCCCGCGGTGACGCTGGTGAATGTGTTCCTGCAGTACCGGAACGCGTTCACCCCGGGGCTCGACATCGGGCTCGGGGTGAACAACCTGCTGAATGCGGACGCGGCGATCATCCAGGCGTACCGGGGAACGAAGGCGCCCTATCCGGGGCTCTCGAGGGAGGCCCAGGTCCGTCTCTCCTGGTCGTACTGAACGTCATCCGTCCCTTCGGCGTCCGCGAAGTTCCTTCCACGCCGCGAGTGCCTCCTCGCGGCGTGCCCCCGGATGCGCGAGAAAGTACGCGCGCATATGCCGGTTGAACTTGAACTGTTCGCCGATCTCCTTCGGCGCGCGGGGCTGGGCTTGCGCGGCGCGCCAGGTCTCCACGGCCTCTCGCAGCGTCCGGCGGTGGGGGTCATCGCATCGCTAGGGCGCGCAACCCTGAAGCGAGGTGATCCACGCGTCGACGAGCTGCGTCCCCTGAGTGTCTGCCACCGAGGTGCCGAGCGGCGGCATCCGATTCGCGTCGAGCCGGTGCATGCGCACGGAGAGCATGGAGCGGTCCGGCTCGCCGGGCGCGATCAGCCGTGCGTTGGCGATCCCCAGATCGCCGAGCGACGGGGCGACATCGCAGGCGTGCATCTGCTCGAGCGTCCCGGACGCGCGCAGATCCTGGGTCGAGCGTCCGAACCCTTCGCGATGACAGCCGGAGCAGTTCGCGTGCAGGTAGGCGCGGGCGCGGCCCTCCAGCGGTCCCTGTCCGAAGGGCTCCTCGTACCGCGGGAGCTTCGCGGGCTCGCTCCCCAGCGCGCTGGTGAAGAAACCGAGGCCTTCGAGCGTGTGGAGCTGGTTCCGGGCGCGCCCCGTCGGGTATTGCAGCGTCCGATTCAGCTGCGCGGTCTCTGGTCCCAGCGTGCGCCCCGCGAGCTCGGTGTGGCACATCATGCACTCGGCCCGGCTGGGGAAGTGCCAGCTCTGTCCGCCCACCGTCTTCCTCTTCGAGGCTGGCAGGAGCGTGGCGTCCGTCTGCGCGTCGTCCCATTCGTACGAGTAGCCCGCCCACGAGCCATCTGGGTGACGCATGAACAGCCGCGTCTCGACCCGCTTGCCGCCGAGGCTGAACGTCTTGGCGAGCACGCTGCCCACGGGGAAGTCCCAGTCGCCATCGGCGCCGACTTCGATCGTGGTCCCATCGGGGATCGCGAAGAAGCGCTCCTTGTCCGCGCCGTCTGACCAGAGCGCCGCG
>JBAWAM010000691.1:0-8673 GCA_049589315.1 Myxococcaceae bacterium | reverse complement strand
TGCCGATCGCGGTGATCAGCGACGTCAGGCGGGGCTTGTCGCGCAGCGGCCGGTACGCGAACCGCTCGATGAGCAGACCGATCATCGCGCACGCGGCCATCGACACCAGGAACACCAGGGTGACGCCGAGGAAGGACGACTGGGCGCCCTTCCCCAGCTGGAACGCGGTGGCGTACCCGATGTAGACGCCCACCATCATCACATCGCCGTGCGCGAAGTTGATGAGCTTGAGCACGCCGTAGACCATCGTGTAGCCGAGGGCCACGAGGGCGTAGATGGTGCCGGCGGCGAGTCCGTTGATGAGGTGCTGGACGAAGTCGGTCATCAGGGCGCTACGGAGGTGACGAACTGGGTCGCGCCGTCGGCAACCTTCAGCACCGCAGCCGGCTTGGTCGCGTTCCGACCGGAGTCGATGGTGATCTTCCCAGCCGCGCCGGGGAAGTCCTTCGTCTGGGCGATCGCCTCACGGAGCGACGGGCCGGTGAGGTCCTTCGCCCGGCGCATCGCGTCGATGGCCACCTTGGCCGAGTCGTAGCCGAGCGCGGCGAGCGAGTCCGGGGTGATGCCGTACTCCGCCTTGTACGCCTCGATGAACTTCCGGGTCAGCGGCGAGGGGTCCTGGTGCGAGTAGTGGTTGGTGAAGTACGCGCCCTCCAATGCGCTGCCGCCGAGCTCGAACAGCTTCTCCGACTCCCAGCCGTCTCCGCCCAGCATCACCGGCCGGACGCCGAGCTCGCGCGCCTGCTTCGCGATCACGCCCACGTCCGTGTAGTAGCCCGGGATGTACAGCACGTCCGGCTTCGCACCCTTGATCGACGTGAGCTGCGCGCGGAAGTCGGTGTCTCCCTGGGAGTAGGCCTCTACCGCCAGCACCTTGCCGCCGAACTCGGTGAACTTCTTCTGGAAGACCTCGGTCAGACCGAGCGAATAGTCGCTCTTCACGTCCTTGAGGATCGCGGCGGTGTTCGCCTTGAGGTTCTCGCGCGCGAACTTCGCCATCGCGTAGCCCTGGAAGGGATCGATGAAGCAGACGCGGAAGATGTAGTCGCCGACCTCGGTCACCTTCGGGTTGGTGGAGGACGGGGTGATCATCGGCACCTGCGCCGCCTGGGCCTTGGGCGCCATGGCCAGCGAGTTCGTCGAGGCGACCTCGCCCAGGATCACCGCGACCTTGTCCTGGGTGATCAACCGGGTGACTGCGTTGGCCGCCTCTTCGGGCTTGCCCTGATCGTCGTAGGTGCGGACAGCGATCTTGTTGCCGTTCACGCCGCCCTTCGCGTTCTCCTCCTTCACCGCCAGCGCGATGCCGTCGCGGGTGGAGAGGCCGAAGGTGGCCTGGGAGCCGGTGAGCGAACCCACCTCGCCGATCAGGATGGTGTTTGCGTCGACCGGTGCGGCAGCGGGCTGCCCGGCAGCGGCGGGCGCCGGGGCGGTCGCTTTGGACTCAGGTTTCTTCTCACACCCCGTCGCACCCAATGCGAGCGCGGCCACGAACATCAGAGAAATCGGTCGCACGAAAACCCCCATATAAATCAGGCCTTTGTACGCGGGGATGCGCGGGAGGGTCAAGTTGGGCTCGGAGGACCCATGAGTGGCGCTATTCTCCATCCGTGCTCGACCATCTGCTCGAACTCCTCGAAGAGGGGTCCTCGAAACTGCCGGGGGTGACGCGCCGGAAGATGTTTGGATGCGAAGCGCTCTTCGCCAACACCAACATCTACGCGCTCGTCTGGAAGGAAGGGCGGATCGACACCCTCTCAGGGTGGGTGAAGCGCGCACACGCGTTCGCACTCGACGCGAAGAAGACCCGGTGACGCAGCAGACGAACAGCCCGACCGAGCTCGCACGGCTCGCCACACTCCTCCCCGTCGGCGTCGGAATGGTCCGCGACGGGATATGGATCTGGGCGAACCCTGCGCTCGCGGAGCTGCTCGGAACGACGCCCGACGCGCTGATCGGTCAAGGCCTCACCGACATCGTCGCACCCGAGGACCGCGCGCGCGTCTGGGAGCGGTACAGGGCGGGCCAGCTCGGCGCCCGGGCGCCTTCGTCCTACGAGGTGATCGGTCTTCGTGCGGACGGTCGCCGCGTCGGTCTGGAGTTCGAGCCCCAGAAGCATGCGGACAATGCCACCGTCTTGCTGGTCCGCGACCTCGGAGAGCGGGTGAGGGACAGCGCCCTGCTCGGCGCGCTGTCTGAGCTGGCGCTCAAGGTCCAGAGGGGGCGGACGATCGAGTCCATCGCCCAGGCCACCACGCACGGTCTTCGACTGCTCGGGTTCGCCAGCACGCTGTTTCGCGTCGAAGGCGTCACGGCCCGCATCATCGCAAGCGACTTTCCCGAAGTGGCAAAACCCCAGATGGACACGCCGCTGGAGCCGTTGCTCTCGGCGAGAGTGGATGCCCAGCACCTGGCTGCGACGACCCCGGGGCTCGAGGAGGGCACCTCCCGGTTCCTCGACGACTTCACGCCCTTTCTCCGCGAGACATTCGTGGCGGCCGGGCTCGAACCGCCGCCGGGACTCGGCGAGCTCGTCCGGGAGCTCGGGATCGAGAAGGTCGCCATCTGCCCCCTGGTGGTGAACGGTCGGACCTGGGGCATCCTCCACGCGGCGTCCTCGACGCTCCGCTCGAACGACGCGGCGGCGCTGGCCCTGTTCGCATCCCAGGTCGCGATGGCGATCGAGGTGGCGTCGTCGATCGCGGGTCTCCGCCGTCGCAACGACGAGCTCGAGGCCATCCACCGGGTGGCGATGAGCTCCACGGATCAACCGCTGGAGGCGCTCGCGCCGGCGCTCTTGAACATCGTCCGGGAGGCGACCGGGTCCGACGCCGGCGCCCTGTATCTGCTCGACGAGGAGAACAGCGCGCTCGTTCGCGCAGGGGTGTCCGGCTACGAGGAGCCCGACCAGGGAAATCCCCGCATCACGCTGTCGAACCCGGAGCTGGAGGAGCTGCGCAAGATGACGGTGTCGCGCGCGATCTCCGCGAGCCCGGCCGAACAGGGCACTCTGGCAAGAGGATTTCCCCACTCGGCCATGACCCCCTTGAAGGTGGGCGGTCGGACCGCAGGGATCCTCAGCCTCGCCCGCAGCGACGACCGGACGTTCACCTGCGACGAGCTGCGGTCCGTGGAGATCCTGACCGCCCAGGTCGCCACCCAGATGGAGAGGGCCCGGCTGCACGCGGATGCCCAGCGCCGGCTGGAGGACCTCTCGTTGATGAACGAGGTGGGCGCGCTCATCGCCAACAACCTCGAGTTCGATCAGGTGCTCGCGACCGCCATCCGCCATGCCGCGCGGATCGCCGACGTGCCGAACGCCCTCGTCCTCCTGCTGTCGTCCGACAGGCGGGAGCTGGAGCTCGCGGCATCCAACGTCGACTCGGTCGGAGATGCGCTGGTGAGAGTTCCCCTGGATCTGGCCTCCGCCTCGGCGCGCTCGGTCCTCGAGGGTCGACCGGTGGCGATCGAGGACGTGACCAGCGATCCCCGCGCTTCCCTGTCGCTCGCGCGCCAGTTCGGGCACCGGGCGGTCCTCGCCGTTCCGCTGTTGTCGGAGGGCCGGGCGATCGGCTCCTTGTTGCTGGGGGACACCCGCACGCGACGGTTCAGTCGATCCGAGATCGACCGCAGCGTGGCGATGGCGAACCTCGTCGCAGCCGCGCTCGACAACGCGCGCCTGTACGATCAGCAGCGACGGCGCGCCGAGCAGTTCCGGCTCCTGCTGGAGGTGGGGCGCACCATCACCGGCTCGCTGGAGCTGGAGCCGATCCTCCGGGAGGCCGTCGACGCGCTGGTCCAGATGATCGACGCCACCGACGCGTTCGTCTGGATCGTCCAGGGCCAGGAGCTGTGCGGTCGGCTGACCACCGCACCCGAGCACGCGGAGGAGTTCACCTCCATCCGCCTGAAGCTCACCGACGCCTCGGCTGCAACGCTCGCGATCCGCCAACGGTCCCCGGTCCGCATCGAGGACGCGCTGGGCTCGCCCGAGGTGAATCGGGCGGTCAGCGCCAGGTTCCCGCAGCAGAGTCTGCTCACGATCCCGCTCATGCTCCGGGACGTCCCGATCGGAACGATTGGCGTGGGGGATCGCAACCGGAAGCGCCGCTTCACCGACGCCGAAGTCGAACAGGGGCTGCTCATCGCGCGCCAGGTTGCGGTGGCCATCGACAACGCGCGCCTGTTCGAGGACCTCAAGCACAGCTATCACGAGCTCTCACGGGCCCAGCAGGAGCTGGTCAGGCGCGAGCGGCTGGCCGCGCTCGGCGAGCTGTCCGCCATCGTCGCCCACGAGGTCCGGAATCCGCTCGGAGCCATCTTCAACTCGCTGGCCACCCTCAAGCGGAGCGCTCCAGCGAAGGAGGAAGTGCGCCAACTGCTCGGCATCGTGGGCGAAGAGGCCGAACGGTTGAACCGGATGGTCGGCGACCTGCTGGACTTCTCCCGACCTCACGAGGTGCGTCGACGCCCCACGGCCCTGGCCGAAGTGATCGAGGGCGCGCTGAGCGCCGCAGGTCGCGCCTTCTCTACCCGCGCCCTGGAGCTGCGCACGGACATTCCAGACGACCTCCCACGCGCGACCATCGACGCGCAGCTCATCCACCAGGCCCTGCTGAACCTGGTGATGAACGCGATCCAGGCGCTGCCCAATGGCGGCACCGTGACAATCCGTGCGCGCCTGGAGCCTCGGGGAGAACCCGGCTTCGTTCGCCTCGAGGTGGAGGACGACGGCCCGGGGATCCCGCCGGAGCTGGCGGACCGGGTGTTCCAGCCCTTCTTCACCACCCGCGCCGCGGGGAGCGGGCTGGGGCTCGCCGTGGTGAAGCGCATCGCCGAAGCGCACGGCGCGGAGCTCACCCTGGAGTCTCCGCCGGGGCGCGGCGCGAGTTTCGTCCTCACGCTCCCGCTCCAGGGCTGATCAGACCTTTCGGACCTGCCGCGTCGGCACGCTCTCCACGACGGCGAGATCCCACTGTGTGTAGTCGCGCAGCCGCTCGGGGAACGTCGTGGTGACGAGCGCCCCGAGGTCCCGCTCCGATGCCGGTGCACAGGCGCCCATGATCGCATCCCTGAACGCCAGCGCAGTCCGGTACCTCTCGCCCGGGCGCTTGCGGAACGCGTACCCGAGCACCTCCCACAGCGCCGGAGGAATCGCCGGGTGCCGCGACACGGGGTCGTTGACGATCGCCTCCATCGTCGCGACGTCGTCCTCGCGTTCGAACGGGCGAATGCCGGTCAGCGCCTCGTAGAGGATGCTCGCCATCGAGAAGAGATCGCTCCGAGGATCCAGGTTCTGCCCGCACGCCTGCTCCGGCGACATGTAGAGCGGCTTGCCTTTCACGATGCCGGGAAGCGTGACGGTCCGCTGCTGCCGCGCCTTGGCCACGCCAAAGTCGAGGAGCTTCACCCGGCCGTCAAAGGCGACCATCAGGTTGTGAGGTGAGAGATCGCGGTGCACCAGCCCGAGCACGGAGCCGTCCTCCGCGAGCAACTCGTGGGCCGCGTGGAGCCCCGCCAGCGCCTGGGCGACGGCGCACACGGCGAGCGCGGGCGAGAGAGGTCCCGCCCCGGAGTAGATGACATGGTCGAGGTCGATCCCGCGCACCAACTCCATCGCGATGAAGTAGGCCCCGCCGACCTCGCCGAAGTCGTAGACGGTCACGAGGTTCGGGTGGTCGAGCCGAAGGCCGATGCGCGCCTCGTCGATGAACTGCTGCACCATCTCCGGCTCGGCGGCGAGGTGCGGAAGGATCCGCTTCAGCGCTACCAGCCGCCCCAGCCCCTCGGGGCCGACCGTGCGCGCCACCATCACCTGCGCCATGCCTCCGGTGCCGAGCGGCGTCATCAGCTCGTAGCGACCGATCCGCCCGCGCGGCTTGAACGCGGTGGCCTGGTTGAGCTCATCCAGACGCTCCAGCGGAGAACGCCCCTCGCTCAGGGCGAGGAAGCCGAGCACGGCGGAGTCGAGCTGCTCCGCGATGCTCTGAACCAGCCCCTGTATCTGGCGTCCGCCGTCGGGGAAGCGCCCCTCGAGCACGAGCCCGAAGGCGCCGAGCCGGACCCTCCCCAACGCCAGCGGCGCGACGAAGGCGGTGTGCTTGTCGCCGAGAGCGACGGGGCCGCGCCAGGTCACGGCCTGCGCCACGTCGAAGGTCGGGACGCCGAGCACGCGCGTGAGCACCGGCCCGGTCGTTCCGGAGAGCTGGATGAAGCCCACGTTGGCGTGGAGCATCCGCGCCGTCTGGGAGAGGAAAACGTCGATCGCCGCGTCCAAACCGAGCCGACGTTCGAGGCAATCCTCGAGGATCGCGTCCGCCATCTGGCTCACCCGGACCAGACCGCGTAGGAAGAGCAGCTCTTCGTCGGGATTCGCGAATTCCACGGGCACAGCTTCGCCGCTCTGCCGCGCCCTCCGCAATCGGGGCTACTGCGGGTCCTCGAAGGTCACACTTGCAGCGATCGCCTTGAACTGAGGCAGATACTTCTCTCCATCAGAACGGCCGACGAGCCCCTGGAGGAGAAAATACGACCCTCTCTCCGGAACCACCACCTGGTAGACCAGCATCGGTTCGCCCGTCTTCGTATCCAACGCACGTGCCGTGAGCTCGTACGCCGGACGCCCCGCGATGGACGTCGCTCGTCCGGTGACGCCCTGGATGTTCTGGATGTGCTCCGTCCACGCCAGTCGCTGCTCGGAGAAGGTTTTGAGATTCCGGGTGTCGGCCTTGTTGATGGCGAAGCCAGCGACGACGATCGGCTCGGAGGGAGTCGAGACCTTCTTCCCCTGCAGACTCAGCGTCACCATGCCCGCCATGCGACCGGCGATCCTGAGCTCCCCGGTCTCCTTCAACTCGAAGCTTGGCCCGGTGACCGGTGCAGGTTCGGCTGCCGCATCCAGGCGCGCAGAGAGGACCGCCTTGCGAAGTGGTGCCCTGGACACCGCATCGCTCGACGCCGGCCAGGTCGCGACCACCAACGCGGTGGCATCACGATGTCCAAAGACGCCGATCCATTTGTGGAACTCAATCCCTTGTGCGCTCTGGGCGATCGCGAGCAGGACGCCGTCGTGCGCTCCGAAGTTCGTCCTCTCCGAAGAGAGAAGCGTCATTCCTCGACTCAGGAGGGATTCCTTGCTGAACCCCGCGATCGTGAGATCGGCGGGCGCAGGCATCTCGGAGACCATGATCGACGCGCCCGTGGCGTTCTCCTGGAACCCGGGGAACTGCGCGGCCGTCACGAAGCCCGTCGGTGGCGTCACCTTCACCCGTGTTCCGCCCACCGGAAGTCGGACATCGTCAGCTCCTGCCGATGCGGGAGCGACGCAGACGAGCGCAAGGATCGCGAGAGGGATGAAGCGGTAGCGGGACTGCGGCACTGAACGGCTCCTTCGAACGCGCGGAAGCATCAAAGAAGCCGGCCAGCTTGTCTACGGATGGCGGACCCGTAGGATGAGCGCGTGGGTTAGCCGCGCAATCACCCAGGCTAGCTGCGGAGCAACACGTACACCGCACCCGCGCCGCCGTCCTGCGGCCGAGCGGAGCAGAACGCGATGACCTCGCGGGCAACCCGGCCACGCGACAACCACACCTGCACACTCTCCTTCAGCACCGGGATCTGATCGTCAGAGTGAAGGCCGCGTCCGTGCACGACCAGCACGCAGCGCTTCCCGGCGCGACGTGAGGTGAGGATGAAGTCCTCGAGCGCCTTCTTCGCATCGACGCGCACCATCCCGTGGAGATCGAGGGTCCCCTGCACCGGGTACTCCCCGCGGCGGAGTCGATCGGTCATGCGCCGGTCGAGGCCGGCGATCGAGCCGGCGATGAACTCGCTCGAGTCGGCGAGGTCGAAGTTGCCGCCGCCGCCCACCAGGAGGGCGAGCTGCTCGAGCGCCTCCTCGTCCTCCGTCCGGATCCGGTCGGCGAGGTCCCGGGGCGGAGGCTTCGGCGGAACGACCGCGGGCCCTTTCCGGACCTGCTCCACCGATCCGACCGCGCGGAGGAACAGCTCGGCCTCCTCTTCGGCCGGTGACGGAGCGGCCTTCTTCGTAGGCGGAGGGGGCGCGACCGGCCGCGCAGCAGGCTTCGGCGGCTCTTTCGCGAGCTGGATTCCCTTGAACGGGTTGTTGAACGGCTCAGGCTTCTTGCTCATCGCGGAGACATTAACGCCCGGAATGGGGGCGATCTGTCTCTCAGATTCGTGAGGTCTGTCGATGCCCGGTTGTTCGCCGGAACCGGTCCGCAGCCGATGCTCCGCCGGATCGCCGCGTCATGGGGCCGGGCCGGCGAACGGCGCCTCGCTAGGTGCAAACGTCGCCAGATCTGCGCCGCACGATCCCTCTCCGGAGTGGCCACGGCCCAGCTCCAACCAGTTCGACAGCCCCAAGCCCCGGCCACGACCGAGTCGCTAAGAGCGCCTTTCAGATCCCTGCTCCAACTGGGATGTGGCCGACGTCGTCGAGCGGCTCCAGCAGCCACTCCTGGAAGAGCACGAGGAGAAGCCGGTCCGCGGGCAGCTCCCATCCGGAGCTGGTTCCTTGATGGCCTGGTTCAGATCTGCATGCGTTTGCACTTAGCGAGCCCGCGGACCTCGTCCCGGACACGCGTGCGCTCGCGGAGCTGATCCGTCAGGTGGGAGGGATGGCGGCCTGCCCACGGGTGACCGGCGTTACGT
>JBAWAM010000690.1:0-8658 GCA_049589315.1 Myxococcaceae bacterium | reverse complement strand
GGGGTGGCCTTCGCAGCCCAGGTCGTCGCGCTCCTCCGCGGCTTCGACTCGCGAGATGGCTTCCACCGCTGGGTCATGGCCGGCGCGGTGGGCTTCGGGATCGCCTGTGTGGTCGCCGGCGCGCTGTCGGTTCGCGCCGGGGTCGTGCGAGAGCCGCTCTATCCGTACCCATGGGCGCAGGCGCTGTGGACCCTCGCGCTTTTCGGCGGCGTGGTTCCGTTCACCCTCGGGGTCGGCGCGCGGATGGCGTTGCCCATGTTGTTCGGAGGGAGGGTGCGCGTGGGGCTGCTCCGGTCCGCGTTCTTCGTCCTGATGACGGCGGTCCCCCTGCAACTCCTCTCCGGTCCGCTTCCGGCGCTCCAGAGCCCCGCACACGCCGCGCTGGGGACCGCGCTGCTGATGGGGGCCGCTGCGTTCCTCTTGCCGAAAGGGCGGGTCCTCCCCCTGAGCGCGGACCCCTTCTTCAGCGCCTGCGTCGTCGGGGCCTATCTCAGCCTGTCGGTGGCGGGCGCGGCGTATCTGGCTGCGGCTGTCGCCGGTGCGCTGGGCGCTCCGGTGAACCTGATCGTCCTCGACGCGATCCGCCACCTGGTCACGGTCGGGTTCCTGATCCTCCTCATCGTCGGGATGGCGTTGCGCCTGCTTCCCGCGCTGCGCGGCACGAGCCTTCGCTGGCCCGCCTTGCGGTGGTGGGTGTTCGGGCTGCTCGCGCTCGCCATCGTGAGCCGCTCCGCCGAGGTGCTGGCGGTCTTCGGGTGGCCGGTGGCGCTCCGGGCGACTGCCGCCTCCGGAGCCCTGGCCTGGGTGGGGCTGGCCCTGTTGGCGGTGCTGCTGGTGGGCACCATGCGCGCGCCACGGCGGGAGGGGGTGTGATGGACCTGCGGCACTTCTACCGTTGGGGATGGCTGCCGCTCATCGCGGGCTGCGCGGTGATTGCCGTCACGGTGATCCTGCTCAGCGAGGCGCTCATCGACCTGACCGGAGTCGCGCCGGGCGACGCGCGGCTGCGGGTGGTGTTCATGATCCGTTCGGTCATCACCTCCGTGCTGCTCGCCCTGTGGGTCGGCTGGTACGTCCTCAAATCGCGACAGCGCATCGAGCGGGTCCGCGAGCAGCTCCGGAGCCAGCAGGCCGCATTGGCAGAGCAGGCCTGGCGGGTGGAGCAGATGGTCGGGCTGGGGGCGCTGACGCGGGTGCTGGCCCACGAAATCCGCGGCCCGCTCCACAGCATCGCCCTCCAGACCACCGCGCTGCGGCGAAGGGTCGCGAAGGGGCAACACCAGGAGGAGGCGGCGCTGCTCGACGTCGCAGGGCAGGTCGAGGCGGACGTCGAGCGGCTGGACGGACTGCTCGAGGACTACATGGACTACACCCACGTCCCGAGCACGCCGCTGGTGCCCCAGCCCGTCGACTTCCGCGCGATGATCCGGAGCGTCCTCGACCCGAACGTCGCCGGCTTCCGCCGGAAGGGCGTGACGGTGATGCTGGATCTGGCCGAAGACCTGCCGGGGCTGTCCGCGGATCCGGCGCGCCTGCGGCAGCTCGTGCAGTTGCTCGTCCGCAACGCGCTGGAGTCGGCAAGTCAGGGCGGGGCGGTGCGGATAAGCCTCCGTCGGGACGAGGGCGGTGTGCGCTTCGACATCGCCCACGACGGACCGCCGGTCGAGCGGCCCGAGGCGGTGTTCCGCCCGTTCTTCTCGGCTCGCCGGGGCAGCTCCGGGCTCGCGCTCGCCATCGTGCGCGACATCGTGCGCGCACACGGTGGCGAGGTCAGCGCCCACGGGCCCGCGGGAGGCGGATTGGAAATCACAGCGAGACTTCCAGGAGCACAGGGATGAAGCGGATTCTGGTGGTGGATGACGACCGGAACGCGATGAACGGACTGTCGGCCCTGCTCGAAATGGACGGCTACGAGGTACTCGGGTTCACCTCGTCCGAGGACGCGCTGCAACGTCTGCAGTCGGAGGAGCACTTCGACGCGGTGATCACCGACCTCGAGATGCCGAAGGTTCACGGGCTGGAGATGGTGCGCGCTGCGCGGACCGGCGCGCGGGAGTTGCCGGTCATCGTCGTCACCGCGTACGTGAACTCGCCTGCGTCGAAGTCCGCCTTCGCGCTGGGCGCGAAGGCGGTGCTGAACAAGCCGCTCAAGTACGACACGCTGCTGGAGGCGCTTCCGCCTCCGTAGCGGGACGGCCTACTTCTTCTTCGGGAGATCGCGGATGTACTGCCGCAGTCCGGCGAGGACCGCCTTGTCGTTCGCGAGGTCCGGGTTCGGCGGCATCAGCGGGCTCTTACCGACCGCAGGGCCACCCTGGGCGATGATCTTCTCGATGTGCTCGTCCGTGACCGACTTCTGCCACGCCGGATCCTTGAAGTTGCGGGGCTTCGGGTTGAGCGCCGCCGCGGCGGGGCCGTCGCCCACGCCGGTGGCTCCGTGGCAGGTCGCGCACCGCTGGGTGTAGATCTCCGTCGCCTTCTTCATGTCCGGCTTGACCTTCGCCGGTGGTGGCGCCGCGGACGCGGAGGGGACTACGAAAGAAGCGCCGGCGACCAGGGCGCCGACGACCACCGCCAAATACCGAGCCTTCATCATGTCTCCCGTTCCAGGGCCTGAGTAGGCCTGACCCTGAGGCGTGCTGCTTCTCACAGCGCGCCGATCGCGATCATTGCCCGCGATCAAAACTGTTCAACGTGTCTTTGCTTCAGGCTCGCAAGCGTAGTTGTTCGCGCCCATTCGCGCGCCTGTTCCCTCAGGCTGGAGACCGAGTCATGCAGCACGCAGGGCTTCTTCGTGTTGCACTTCTCGAAGCCGAAGGCGCAGTTGTCGCTCGTGAGCTCTTCGTCGATGGCCTGGAAGATGTCGCTGTAGCGGATGCGCTCCGGTGGGCAGGCGAGCTGGAAGCCGCCCCCGTGGCCCTTCTGGCCGACGAGCAGGTCGGCGCGCACCATGCGGCGGAGCACCTTGGAGGCATAGTGCTCGGGGATGAAGGTCCCCTTCGCGACGTCGCGGGCTGTCTGCGGCATCCCTCCCGGAGAATTGACGAGAAAGGCCATCGCGCGCAGCGCGTATACCGCAGTCTGGGAAATGAGCATCGGTCTCGGAACGATCTATTCGAGGAGACGCCCGTCCGCCATCAGAGTCGCACGCCCGTCCGAGGTGCGTACCTCGATGTCGGTGATCCTCAGGTCGGCTGGCGCGGGCTGCCCCTGATCGCCAAGCAGCTTCCGACGATCGACGGTGAAGGTGTTCTCCGGCGCGGCGTGGCTCACCCTCGGCACGGCGGCCCCGTACCTCTTGTTGACCACGACCATGACCTCTTCCCAGTCGTCGCCGCTCTCGTTGAAGAGGGTGATCACCTCGTCGTCGACGACCTTCACGAGGGTCAGCCGCGCGCCGATGGTGTTCTCGGGGCCGGTGGAGCCCGGGCAGGCGACGAAGACGCCGGCGGACGAGAGCAGGAGCCACGTGCCGAGGACGAGCGCCTTGTACTTGAAGTAGCGGTCCGAGTTGCGGAAGTCGTCCCAGAGGTCGCGGAGCAGGCCCGCGACGTTCAGCGCGGACTCCGAGGCACCTTCCTTGAGCCTGGCGGAGAGCGGCCCCTGCGGCGCCTCCTTCGGGAGCGGCGCCTGCCGGGCGGCGCTCACCGCCTTGCGGGGACCGGGTTGCGAGGGCGACATGGGGCGGAGTCTATGGGCTCGTGCGGCCCATCGCTAGCGTGAGCGAAGTGCCTCGAGCGCCCGCGACGCGACGGCGTTCTCCGGCTGCAGGGTGAGCACCTTGCGCAGCCAGGTCTCCGCCTCGAGGGTCGCCTGCTCGCGGGTCTCGGGCGTCTGCGCCTGTTTGCGCCGCTCGAAGTGGAGGAGCCCCAGCCGAAGCAGGAACTCCAGATTCTCCGGCTGGCGCTCGACCACGCTGCGCAGCTCGCGATCCGCCGCGGCGAAGTCGCCCTGCATCTGGAGCACGAGCGCGTACTTCCCGCGCGCTGCCACCGCGTCCGGCTGCAGCCTGCTCACCACCCGGAAGGCTTCGGCGGCCTTCTCGAGCTCGCCGCGCTCGAGGTGGCGGTCTCCCAGGTGGAACCAGGCCTCGTCGAGCATCGGGTTGAGCTCCAGCGCGCGCTCGAGGTGCGGCGCAGCCTGCTCGGGGCGCTGGCGAGCCTGGTAGAGGAGGGCGAGGTACAGGTGGTTGCGCCCGTCCTCGGACGAAAGCTCGATGGCGCGCTTGAACTCGTCCACCGCGCGCCCGGCGTCGTCGATGCGCTGGTAGCAGAGCCCGAGCAGCGCGTGCACCACGCCGATGTCCGGGTAGTCGCGGAGGATCTCCTCGAACGAGATGATCGCCTGCTGCGGGACATCGCGTTCGTGCAGCCAGACGATGCCCTCTTCCAGCTTTGCCTTCGAAGACTGGGGAAAGCGCGCGAACGGATCGGCGATCCCCTCCATCAGCGCCCGGGCGGTGGCCACGTCCTCCCGCGAAGGCTCGCTGCGCACGAAGCGGTTGAGCACCGCGACCGCGCCCTTGCGATCCCCGGTGCGCGACAGCGCCTTGGCCAGCGGGAGGAGGACGTCGCTGCGCTCCGGCGAGAGCTCCGCAGCGCGGCGGAGCGAGGGGAGGGCGCGCTCATACTGCTCCGACTCGAGCAGGGCGATTCCCAACCGGTACACGAATTCGGACGCGTTCGGGGACAACGCCACCGCCTGCTCGAAGTCGGCGATCGCCCGATCCGCCTGGCCCGGTCCGGCGAAGCGGGTCAGCCCGAGCAGATAGAGGGTGACCGCCGGAGGACGGCCCTCATCGTCGGCTCCGGGTTGGACCGACCGCTCCAGGCGCGCGAGGAAGGACTCCGCTCGATGTGAGCGGACGTGGGCTTCGGCAAGCGCGCGGGCGATCTCCAGATCCGCGGGGGACGCACGGTGCAGCTCCTCGAGATACGGGAGCGCCTGGTCGTACTGCCTGCTGGCGAGGTGGGCCATCGCGCGATCCCGTGGACCCATCCCGCCCGCGTCGACGTGACGGCAACCCATCGGGACCAGGGCGACCGTCCCCAGCAACGCGACCGCACACAGACGCCTCATCCGTTCGCCACCTTCCGCGCACTGACGCCCTCACGGCCGGAAGCGGCGATCACGTCATCGGGATCGCCGCCCTTGCCGCCGAGCTCCAGACTCTGGGCGATGATCACGTTTCGCACGTCGCGCATCAGCGCGTCTCGTCCGGCCGGCCCGTAGGGGGCCGGGTCGATGGGTCTGCCAATCTTCACGTGGATCTCTCCGCCCGTGTTCACGTCCCACGAGTTCTTCGGCATCAGCCGGGCCGAGCCCTCGATGGTGACCGGACACACTGCGACGCCGGCCTCGAGCGCCAGGGCAAACGGGCCCTTCTTGAAGGGCAGGATGCGCCCATCGTCCGAGCGGGTTCCCTCCGGGTACACCATGATGCTGGTCCCCTGGCGGATCTTCCTGCCGGCCTTCTGCAGTGAAGTAATCGCCCTATGGCGATGGCCGCGATCAATCAGGATGTGCCCCGCCGCCCAGAGATACCAGCCCAGCATCGGGACCCACTTCAGCGAGCTCTTGGCCACGAACCGGTAGTTCACCGGGATGCTGACGAGATGCACCGGGATGTCGAAGGAGGACTGGTGGTTCGAGACGTAGATCGTCGGGCGGTTCGGGTCGACGTTCTCCCTGCCGTGCACGACCACCTTTGCGCGGCTGACCCAAACGAGCACCGGCGCCCAGAGCAACCGCGCAATCCACATCGAGCCGCTCTTCAGGTTGAAGGGCAGCAGGATCATCGTGAACGGGAAGAGCACCGCGAGCCACGTGGCCAACACCAGCAGGTGGATCAGCTTCTTCATGCGGGGTGAATCCTCCCACAGCCCGGTCACTCCGACCGAATCCTTGCAAGCGCCCGCCTTTGCTTCGCTGGGAACCAGGCGGGCAGCCGCCGTCCGGGCGTGCCGGGGCGGTCCTCTATCACGCGCGATGCAGGCTGGTGAAAGGTCTCCGGTGCAGTTACAAGTCCAGGCGTGGCCCGACGAAAGTTCATCGCCATCGCCGGCAACATCGGAGCGGGCAAGACCGAGCTGACCCAGTTCCTGACGCGCAAGTACGGGCTGACCCCATTCTACGAGCCGAACGACGAGAACCCGTACCTCGCCGACTTCTACAAGGACATGAAGACCTGGGCGTTCCGGTCCCAGCTCTTCTTCCTGTCCCGGAAGTTCGAGCTCCATCGGGAGATGGAAAAAGCGTCTGGCACCTTGTTGCAGGACCGCACGCTCTACGAGGACGCGGAGATCTTCGCGCGGAACCTCCACCGTCAGCGCTACATCGACAAGCGGGACTGGGGCACGTACTGGTCGCTGTACCAGGGCATTGCCGCGACCCTGACGCCGCCGGACCTGATGATCTACCTGCGCTGCCCGGTCCGCACGCTGCGGCAGCGGATCAAGCTCCGGGGCCGGGCGATGGAGGCGGACATCCCGAGCGGCTATTTGAAACGCCTGAACGACTTGTACGAGGCGTGGTTTAAGAACTACAGGATGTCGCCCGTGCTCGAACTTCCCACCGACAAACTCGACTACGTCCAGAACCTCGTGGACCAGGTCGACCTCTTCCGCAAGATAGAGAGATACCTTTGAAAGAGGTGTACATCCTCGCGACCCGGAGCACCGAGCCGGTCCCGCTGGAGGCGTTGCAGGAGACCATCGAAGGGGAGGGCGTCGAGTTCGTGACAGACGTTCCCGGGCTCCTCTGCTCCATCCGCTCCGGCGACTCGCGGACCGACATCCGGTTCGAGACCCTGGACGGGGTGCTGGGAGAGACGCCCGAATTCCTCACCGGCAGCGAGGAGGCACTCGAGTTCCTGAAGACCGCCCAGGGCTTCTACCGGATCTCCCTCGAGAACACCGGCGTCCAGGCGTCGGTGGCAGTGTTCGAGGCGCTGTGGTGCGCCCGCGCGTTGATGGAGCACGTCGAAGGCGTGCTGCTGGATGTGACCGCGTTCAAGGTCCACGACCCCTCGGACATCGAGGAGATCACCGAGCTCGACTTCGACATCCGCGATCACATCGATCTGCACGCGATCGCGGTGGCGGAGGGCGAGTCGCCCCTTTGGGTGCACACGCACGGGATGGAGAAGTTCGGGGCGCAGGATGTGGAGATCTTCCAGCTCAACTCGGAGGACCTCCCCGCGGCGGAGATGTTCCTGCAGACCCTGTGCACCGATCTCGCGTTTGGACACGGCCCCCCGCTGCGCATCCCCGTAGAGGCCGGCGACGAGGCGTTCATGCTGATGCCCTCCGAAGAGGCGCGCCAGACCCTGATGGGCGTGCCGATGACCGCGTTCGAAGGGCACGAAGGGAACTACCTCACGGTGCTGTCCTCGAGCGGGCGGCACAACGTGGCCGAGCTGCTCTCGCCTTATCGACAGCACTTCGAGCGCGAGCCCCCCGAGGTCTCCGAGCAGCTGCGGAAGACCGCGCAGGAGCTGTTGCCCGCGTTCAAGGCGCGCTTCCTGCGCAAGGGCCTGATGGAGCCGTGGAGCTTCCGCGTCCGCGCCAGCTTCGAAGCCCACCCCGAGGACGAGACCGTGAACGAGGACCTGTGGGTCGAGGTCCTCGCGTGGGAGAGCGACGCGCTGCTCGGAAAACTCGTGGACGGCGGGTCGCACACGACAGAGTGGCGGAAGGGCGCCCAGGTCCGGGTCGAGGAGTCCTCGATCAACGCCCTGGTCCTCACCCGGGATGGACGGGTGCTCGACCCGGACGAGCTCCGCGCCGTGCTCGCCACCGAACGCCCGATGTGAGGGGCGGCGTACCCGTGAGCGCCACCGCGATCCTGTCGGCCGACGCTGGCGTTCCAGGCGCACCTACGGTCCGACGGCCACGCTGTCCCTGGTCAGCTTCTCCGACGTCAGAATCGACCTCCGCGAGCTCTTTGGCGCCTGAGATCACACGCGCAGGCGCGGATCTGGCTCGCGGCACTCGTCACTCCTGTAAGCGCCTGTTACAGTAGGTGACTGTATGCCTGCCCTGCTCCTCCTGACCGGTCCGTCTGCAGGACTCCGCTTCGACGTCACCACCGAGGCAACGCTGGGGCGTTCGCCGTCCTGCGAGATCCCGCTCGAGGATCACAAGGTCTCGCGGCGTCACGCGAAGATCTTCGTCGAAGACGGTCAGGCGAAGATCGTCGATCTCGGTTCGCGGAACGGGACCGTGGTGAATGCGGAGAAGATCGAGGCCGAAGCGATCCTCCTGCCCGGCGATCGCGTCCAGGTCGGCGAGACCACCGTGCTGTTCGAGCCCCTCAGCCGGGCGTCGTTCGCCAAGAGCGATGGAGAGGGGGAAGGCGAGGCCGATCGGGGCAACGAGCTCCAGAGCACCCTCGTCGAAGAGCTCCTCCCGCGGGTTGGCCCCGAGGCCGCGTTGTACTCGTGCGCGATTGCTTTGATCGGCGCGACCAGTGAAGCCATGGTCCTTCGCCGCGCCGCCGAAGAGGTCGTGCGCAGCCTGTCCGCAGACCACGGCGCAGCGCTGCTCGGCGGCACCGAAGGACTCCTCACCGCAGCCGTGGTGGGGGCCGACGCCGTCGAAGTCCCCCGTTCCCTGGTTCGGGCCGCGCTCGAGCGCAAGGAGGCGGGCTCCATCCGGG
>JBAWAM010000689.1:0-5984 GCA_049589315.1 Myxococcaceae bacterium | reverse complement strand
TGGTCCAACGCATGTCTGGACTTCTCCCCACTCCGGGTCGGCCTAACCCAGGATCAAGACCTTCCGGTCCACCAGCAGTTTCACGAACGCCACGGTGTCCGCCTCGCAGACCTCGCGCGTCACTTCGAACTCCTCGCAGATCGCATCCACGATCTGCGACACGGTCCGGTTCCCATCGGCGAGATCGACGATGCGCTCGGCCACTTCCGAGACCTCGCCCGTCGCCTCATCCTCGAACGTGTGCAGTTGATCGTCCGGACTGGCCGCCATCAGGCGCCCGCCCACGCGCTGCACTCCGGTTTCGGGATGCACCCGAGGAACCTGATCCAAAAAATCGCGCATTTCTGAATTCGCGCTTCTAGTCGAAACGTTCGGGGTCTGTCACTCGCACCCCGGGACGTCTACCTGCTTCCCTGCTTCCCCCGGCCGGTAGCTGGCGAGGAACGATAGCAGACGGTCCCGCAAAAAGAACGGCGTGGGACGGCTCCTCACCGTCGCCACGCCGCACACATGAAAGAAGGGTGTGGGGCCTCCCCCTCACCCCGGAGTACTACTTCGCGGCCTTGATCGCCTCGCGAAGCGCAGGGAGCACCTTGAACAGGTCCTCCACCAGGCCGTAGTCGGCGACCTGGAAGATCGGCGCTTCGGGGTCCTTGTTGATCGCGACGATCGTCTTGGAGCCCTTCATACCGGCGAGGTGCTGGATCGCGCCGCTGATGCCGGCCGCGATGTACAGGTCGGGCGCCACGACCTTGCCCGTCTGTCCGACCTGCAGGTCATTGGGGACCCACCCGGCATCGCACACGGCGCGCGAGGCACCGACGGCCGCGTTGAGCTGGTCGGCCAGCGCCTCGATCTCCTTGAAGTCGCCCTTGGTGCCGCGGCCTCCGGAGACCACCACCCGCGCCTCGGTGAGCTGGGGACGCGCGCTCTTGATCTCCTTGAAGTCCACGAACTTCGTCTTCACGCCGCTGACGTCCTTCGGCGTGAACGCCTTCACCTCGGCCGCCCCGCCCTTCGCGGGGGTCGCGAATTCGGTCGGACGGACGGTGAACGCCTTCACCGGGGTCGTCAGCTTCACGTCGGCGATCACGTTGCCCGCCCACATCGGCCGGGTGAACGTGATGTCCTCGCCCGAGCCGCTGAAGCCCATCACGTCGGTCGCCATGGCAGCCTTCAGCTTCGCGGCCACGCGCGGCATCAGGTCCTTGCCCACGGACGTGGAGGCCATCCCCACGAACGTCGCGTTGAGCGACTGGACCAGCTCGGCGATCGCCGGGGCGAAGGCCTCGGCGAGGTAGTGCTCGAACGTCGGTGCAGACGCGACGTGCACGGCCTTCGCGCCATACTCCTTCAGCTCGTCGCCCAGCTTCGCCGCGTTTGCCGCCGCGAAGATCGCGACGTGCAGCTCGGCCCCGGACTTCTCGGCGAGCTGCTTGCCCGCGGCGATCGCATTCAGCGACGCCTTGCGCAGGCTCCCATCCGGCTGCGCCTCGGCAATCATCAGAACGGTTGGCATCTCTTGCTCTCCAGAATTCGGGTTAGAGGACCTTCGCCTCGTTCTTCAGCTTGTCCACGAGCTGCGCCACGTCGGCCACCTTGATGCCGGCCTTGCGCGCGGGCGGCGCCGCCATCTTCACCACGTTCAGCTTCGGGGTGACGTCCACGCCGAGCCCTGCCGGCGTCAGCTCCTCGATCGGCTTGCTCTTCGCCTTCATGATGCCCGGCAGCGACGCGTACCGCGGCTGGTTGAGCCGCAGGTCGGTGGTCACCACCGCGGGGAGGGTGCACTCGAGCGTCTCGAGCCCACCGTCCACTTCGCGCACGACCTGCACGCTCTTCCCGTCGGCGCCCGCCACGAGGCCCGGCACCTTGTTCTTCTCGTTCTCGGAGTCGAGCGAGTCCACCTTCGACGCGAACGTCGCCTGCGACCACCCGAGCCACTCTGCCAGGTACTGCCCGACCTGGTTCTGGTCGTCGTCGATCGGCTGCTTCCCGAGCACGACGAGGTCCGGCTTCTCCTTCTCCACCACCTTCTGGATCAGGCCGGCCACGCCCATCTGATCCAGCGCGCCGGTGTGGTTCACCCACACGGCCTTGTGCGCGCCCATCGCCAGCGCGTGCCGGAGCTGCTCGTGCACCTCCTTGCCGCCGATCGACAGCACGGTCACCTCACCGCCGTGCTTCGCGGCCAGCCGGAGCCCTTCCTCCACCGCGATTTCGTCGAAAGGGTTGATCTTGTACTTCAGCCCCTCCTGCACGATGCCGGTGCCGTCCGGCTTCACCTTGATCTTCGACTCCGGGTCTTCGACCCGCTTTGCCGTCACGAGGATCTTCACTTGCTGCTCCCTCGGTATGTGGATGGTTTGATGTACGCCGCAACCTTCAACTACCTCAACAACTCCCGCGCGATGACCAGGCGCTGAACCTGCGAAGTCCCCTCGTAGATCTGGACCAGCTTGGCGTCGCGCATCAGCTTCTCCACGGGGTACTCCTTGATGTAGCCGTACCCGCCATAAACCTGCACCGCGTCGGTGGCGACCTTCATCGCCATATCTGCGGCGAACGACTTCGCATAGCTCGACATCAGGGTGTTCTTCATCCCCTGATCCAGCATCCAGGCGCTCTGGTACGTCATCAGCCGCGCAGCCTGGATGTTCATGCCCATGTCCGCGATCATGAACTGGATCGCCTGGTGCTCGGCGATGGGCTTCCCGAACTGCTGCCGCTGCTTCGAGTAATCGATGGCGTGCTCCATCGCGGCCCGGGCGATGCCGATGGAGAACATCGCGGTCAGCGGCCGGCTGTTGTCGAGCGTCTCCATTGCGATCCGGAAGCCCTCGCCCTCTTCGCCAATCCGATTCGCCACGGGCACGCGCACGTCCTCGAACGTGAGGGTCACAGTCTCCGAGGCACGTTGGCCCATCTTGTTCTCGTGCTTGCCGACGGTGAGCCCTTTCGGCCGCCCCTCCACCACCACGCAGGTGATGCCCTTGTGCCGCTTCGCGCGGTCCACCGTGGCGAACACTGTGTACTGCTCTGCCTGCCCGCCATTGGTGATGAACTGCTTCTGCCCGTTGATGACGTATTCGTCGCCCTCGCGGCGGAGCGTGGTGGCCATGCCTGCCACGTCGGAACCCGCGCCCGGCTCGGTCAGGCAGAACGAGGTGAACTTGAGCGACTCGGTGAACGGCGTCAGAAACCGCCGCTTCTGCTCGTCGGTCCCGGCGATGACTATTGGCAGCAGCGCGAGGTCATTGGCGATCATCGAGGCCGTCACGCCGGCGCAGCCCCAGGACAACTCCTCGGCCGCGATCACCTGATCCAGGTGTGTCAGACCTACACCGCCGTACTGCTCCGGAATGGCCATGTTGAGCAGCCCCAGCTCGAACCCCTGGCCGATCACATCCCTCGGGAACTGCGCCGTCTCGTCGTAGTGCGCCGCCTTCGGGCGAATCACCTCTCTGGCGTACTTGCGCGCCGTCTCCTGAAGCGCGCGCTGCGATTCGGAAAGCTGGAAGTCCATCTGAGGAGTCTCCTGATTTTCGAATCAATCTTCTAACAGAAAAGAAGCCGGTCGGGTCCAGTGTATGCATCGTTGGTTCCTTGACACCCCCGGAAACGCGTTCCGATACTCCGTTCAACCCGAACAGAGAGAGGAACGGGATGTCCCGCGCAAACTGGCTGCTCTTCAGCGGAGTGGCTGCCTTCACCACGTCTGTCTTCCTGGCCTGCGGACCGCAGACGCCACCCGAGGAGCCGACGATTACGCTCCGCATCACGCCTCGCCAGCTTCCCGCGGACGGCACCGAAGCCCGCATCACCATCGAAGCCACCGCAGCTGACGGCTCTCCTGGTACCGGACCAATAGAACTTTCCGCGCTCGCTGGCTCCTTCGACGGTGCGGGCCCGACCGGTTACCTGATCCTCGCCAACGGCACCGCCTCCGCCGTCTACGGCTGCAACGCCGAGGTCGACATCGGCTGCACGGGCACGATCAGAATCACCGCAGCGTGGAACGACGTCACCGCGGTCTCGACGGTCGTCCTCTCCGGTGCCGACGCGGGGACCGACGGCGGTCTCCCGGGTGATGGCGGAAC
The DNA here is from genome assembly GCA_049589315.1 of Myxococcaceae bacterium. Classification (GTDB taxonomy): domain Bacteria; phylum Myxococcota; class Myxococcia; order Myxococcales; family Myxococcaceae; genus JBAWAM01. The sequence goes on along the minus strand of JBAWAM010000689.1, from coordinate 1,884 downwards.
GACCACGGGCGACGGCGGAATCACCGTCCAACTCGAGGCGTCGAAGTCGCCCATCTTCTTCAGTCTCGGAGACAAGTCGGTCATCACCGCGACGGTGACCCGGCCCACCGATCAGCCCGTCGTGGATGAAGAGCTCACCTTCACTGCGAGTTTCGGCGGTTTGACGCCCACCCAGGGAGGGAATCCACAGTCGACCCTCAAGACGATGACCGACGCCGACGGCAAGGCCCAGGTGGTGTTCGTCGAAACCGGGTCCACCGGTGATGCGGTCATCACGGCCACCCACGGCTCCTCCGCCTCCGCATCGACGACGGTGAAGGTCACCAACATCCAGCAAGCCGTGTGGGTCAGCACGAAGTGCGGCGGTGCGAACTGCACCGTCATGGGAACCAAGGGCTCGGGGTTCAACGAGCAGGCCCAGGTCACGTTCAAGATCACCGACGTGGCCAACAAGCCCGTCGGGGGCGTTCCGGTTGCCTTCAGCATCCCGCTCGCCCCCTCTGGAACGATCGTTTCGCCCACTGGAGTCACGGATGCATCAGGCCTGGTCACGGCGAACGTCTCCGCTGGCGCCACCCGGGGCGCATTCACCGTCAAGGCGGAAGTCATCCCGGATCAGGTGGAGGCGGAAAGCACCACGATCGGCATTCGCGGTGCCAAGCCTTCCAATCACGGTTTCAGCTTCTCGTGCGCAACTGTGAATGTCGCGGCCTACGCCGACCCGGTTCCGCCGAGGGAGTTCAACATTACGTGCGACTTCCGCCTGGTCGACCGACTCAACAACCCCGTCGGGAACGGAACCGACGTGTTCTTCCTCACGGAAGCAGGGTCGATTCCGAACTCCGCGAAGAGCAAGGCCTTCAGCGCGAGTGGGAACAATGCCGACGAGGGCACGGGCTCAGTGGTGCTTGCCACCAAGGGCGGCACCTGGCCTCCCGTCGATGTCACGCCTCTGGCGGAGGATCGGGGCCAATTTCCGAATGGTCGCGATGCCGAGCCCTCCTATCAGGATGGTGCACTCACCCGGAATCCTCGCGATGGACTCGTGACCATCGTCGCAAGTGTTCGCGGCGAGGAATGGTTCTCGGACACGAACAACAACGGCATGTGGGACCCGGGTGAGCAGTTCATCGATCAGGGCGAGGCCTTCGTCGATTCGAACGACAACGGCGTCTGGGACCTGAACGAACCGTACACCGACGATTCTCCCGCCAATGGTTTCTGGGACGCGCCGAATGGCGTCTGGGACGCGAACAGCACGGTCTGGGCCGAAGCGCGCATTCTCGTCACCGGACGCGCTGACCCGGTCAACGTCCAAATCCGTCCCAATCCGTTCTCCGGCACGTGTGGCGCAGGCCTCCCGAAGGCGACGAGCGTGCGGCTGGATGCATGGTTCCCCGACCTGAACCTCAATCGTGTCCAGGCTGCCACCACGAGCTTCGCCGCGAGCCACACCGCAACCAAGGGCACCGTGAGCTGGGACAGCGGTGGCCTCCTCGACGGCTACGGGTTTGGCATCGAGCGGATCAAGATTGATGCGACCACGCTTCGAGAGTGCGCGCCGAACTCGACGCGCTGCATGTGGCGCACGCAGTTCTATGGATGGGGAGCCGGCTACGCGGGCTACGGCACCGTCAAGGGCGCTGCGGCCAGCGACACCAAGCCGTGCGAAGCGGACACGGTGAAGCTGTCGGTGACGACCCTGAACCAGCGGCTCGAGACCGCCACGACCGGCGCCATCGAGTAGCCGGTGCACGTCAAAAGGGGCGGCGCCCTCCCGGGTGTCGCCCCTTTTTCATTGCGGGATCCTGCGTTCGACTACTTCACCGACTTCGGCACCTTCTCCCAGTCGGCGAGGAACTTCTTGATGCCGATGTCGGTGAG
>JBAWAM010000688.1:0-14816 GCA_049589315.1 Myxococcaceae bacterium | reverse complement strand
GTTCCACAAGGCGGGCTTCCGGGTCGTGCCGTTCACCGTGAACGACCCGGAGCGGATGCGCGCGCTGCTGAAGCTGGGCGTTGACGGGCTCATCTCCGACGACCCGGCGCTCCTGCTCGAGCTCGCGCGCGCGGCTGAGCCCGGGCTGCTGCTGCCGGACGGCCGCATCGATCGCGCCCGCTTCGATGCGCAGGGGCATCGGGGCGCGAGGGCGGTCCGGCCGGAGAACACGTTGCCGTCGATGGAGGCGGCGCTCGACGCGCTGGTGACCACGCTGGAGACCGACCTCGGCCTCAGCTCGGATGGAGGGCTGCTGCTCGCCCACGACTTCGTGCTCGAGGCGAAGAAGTGCCGCCCCGTCGAGGGTGTTGGCAATGGCGAGCCGCTGATCACCTCGCGCACGGTGGCCGAGCTCCAGCGGGATTTCATCTGCGACGTGAAGCTCCCGGGCTTTCCAAAGCAGCAGAACGAGCTCGCGCTGTCGCCGGTGTCCGTGGCGTATGCGAAGACCGCAGCCCTGGCGCATCCGTACACGCCTCCGACGCTGGAGCAGCTCTTCGCCTTCGTGGACTTCTACGCGGCCTATTACGAGACCGGCGACGGGCGGGCCCACCCGGACGCAGCGCGCCGGGCGGCGAATGCGCGCGAGGTCCGGTTCAATGTCGAGGCGAAGGTGAACCCCGAGCCGGACTTTGCGGCCTTCTCTCCGGATGGCGCGGCGCTCGCGCAGGGCCTGATCCGGGCGGTGAAGCAGCGCGGGCTGGAGCAGCGGGTCGACGTGCAGAGCTTCGACTGGAGCACGCTCAAGCGCGTGCAGGAGGAGGCGCCGGAGCTTCGAACGTCGTACCTGATCGGCGACTACCCCCTGAACGAAGGCCCGGACGGACGGGCGCGCGGTGAAGGCAATCTGTACGGGGAGGGCGGAAACACCCCGTGGCTGGCCGGGCTCTACTGGCCGTATCGGCAGACCACGCGAGACCGGCCGGCGCGGGTGCGTCAGAGCGGCGGCTTCGAGGGCATGGGGCTCTCGCCAGATGGGACGACGCTCTGGCCGTTGCTGGAGAAGCCGCTCGTCGGCGAGACGCGACGTGAGCTGCTCGCGCACGCGTTCGATCTCCGCGAGCGTCGCTACACGGGGAAGCGCTGGCGATATCCCATCGGGGAGCGGACCACGGCGGTGGGGGACTTCGTGCTGTATGGCGATGGCCTGGGGCTGGCGATCGAGCGCGACGACAGCCAGGGTGACCTGGACGGGTTCAAGGTCGTGCACGCGTTCTCGTACGACGGATCGACGGAGCTGCTTCGCAAGGTCGAGCTGATCGATCTCCTTCGGCTCCGCAATCAGCTGCCGGGGGGATCGTCGATCCGCACGGCCAGCGGTTCGGTCGGCCTGGGCGATCCGTTCGCGTTCCCGTTCGTCACGATCGAATCGATCGCCGTGCTCTCGCCGACCCGGCTCGCCGTCATCAACGACAACAACTATCCGTTCAGCGTGGGTCGATTTGTCGCAGCAGGAGAGCCCGATGAATCCGAGTTGATCCTGATCGAGCTCCCTCGGCCGCTCCCCCACGAGAGACCGGGACAGGCCAGGGCGGGCGTTACTCCTCTGACGGAAACACACGGAGCCTCATTGCCGTAGCGTTGTCTCGCAATGTCGGTTCACGGGTAGTGGGTTATCTCCATCAACGCGAAGACGCGCGTGTAGTCGCTCCAACCCTCAGCGATCTTCAGCCCCTGGTCCTTGATCCACTTCGGACTGCCGTCCTCGACTCCTTGATGGAGGTACCAGAGGACCTCGCCCGTGTGCTTGACGGCGTAGATGTGGCCGAGTCCCGTCGAGAAGAGGTGCTTGAAACCGGCCCACCCTACGCCGATCTTCCGAGGCCCCTCCCACTGAGGCGCGCCGTTCAGGTAGCCGTTGTGGCGGTACCAGTAGAGCGTCCCATCCTGGGCGACTGCATAAACGACGCCGCCCACGCCACCGAACACGTGGTGGAAGCTCCCCCACCCGGTTCCCACGACCCGACTCCCCTCCCAACGCGGTGGTGTCGCCGGGTTCTTGTAATCCAGATGCCGGTACCACCAAAGGTTACCGGACGGGTCGATGCCATAGAGAACGCCGTCGGACCCGGCGACGATCTTCTTGAAGTAGTTCCATCCCGTCCCGACCGTGACGGGGCCGCTCCACGAGAACGTCCCGTTCGACGCGCCCCAGTGCCGGTACCAATTGAGGTCACCGGTCGGGGTCAGCGTGTAGAGCCACTGGGCTCCTGCCGGGATGATGTCGACGACGCTGTTCCACCCGGTACCGACGACGCTCGGTCCGGCCACTTCATGCCAGATGCGCGGGGCCCATACGCCGCCCCACACCAAGCACCCCGCGTCGAGGTAATTCGGTGGCCTGCAAGTGGGGCGGTTGTAGTCGATGGTCGTCTCGTCCTCGTAGAAGTGGAGATCCCCGTTCGGCTTCACGCCATAGAGGACGTGGCGCTCGGAGGTGATGCCCTGGGCGAATGCCTGAGGGCCGACCGCGACCAACATCAACGCGGTGAGTAGGACTGCAAGCTTCGAGCTTCTCTCGCTGTGACGCATACGGCTCCTCACGTGCATGGGGGAAGACGACCGCTTTCTGGGCGTCCACCCCTCTGACGGGGCTCTCCGGATTTGTCGCATCGGCGAAGGCTTGCCTCGACATCGAGGGCTCCATGCCCCCGCTGCTGGCCTGAGTCACGTCACGTTCACCTCGTGTTGGCGCGGATCGCGTCGACGAGGTTGCGCATCCACTTCTCGTAGTCGTCCGAGCGACCGGTGCCCGGATCGATCGAGAGCCCCTCGCTGTTGAAGTACGTGATGGTGGCCTGCTGCGGGGTGCTGGTGATGCGCACGCGCACGAGGCCCCTCTTGTGGTTCAGGCGCGCGATGAGGCCTTCAGGCTGGTCCGCCTCGAGCACCCACGAGTGCGTCGCCAGCGCACGCTGAAGGGCGCCCTTGACGTCCTCAGCCTTCTGCTCGCGCTCGAACACCGCGAGAGTCGGAGAGGGCGTCGCGCTCGGCACCGGCGGAGGCGGAGGCGGCGTCGCCACCGCGGGCTCGAGGCGCTTGCTGATGTCCGCCTCCAGCCCGCCGACCCACCTCTCGTAGTTCTTCCCCGCGGCGGTGGCCTCGAGGCCAGTCACCACGAAGCGCGTGGACTCGCCGACGATCGACAGGCGCACCGTGGCGCCCCTGTGGTTCAGCCGCGCGAGGATCTCCGGGCCATTCCAACCCTCGGTCACCCAGCCCTTGCCCTTCAGCGCGTCGAGGATCGCGCTGCGCACCTCGGCGGGGTCTCGCTCGGCCTGGAGCAGCGTCACGCGCGGCTGCGCGGCCGAGAGATCCACATCGGGGACGGCCTTCCTGCAGCCAACGGCGCTGACCAGCACCACCGCGAGAGCGATCGAAACGAGACGACCCAACATGTGTCCTGCCTCCGTGAAGTAGACGAGCGAGCGCGCAGGCAAGCACAAGCGGGACGGCTGTGCGAGGACGGGTCCGTCGTAGGCACTCGGAGGAGCCGGAACCCGAGAATGACCTGGCCGCTGACCTGGACGGGCTTCTTCCTCCAAAGCGAAGCCTGGTCGAAGGCGAGCGACCTTCCCGGCTGCTCTCCGGGGAAGGCCTGTTCTTCGACCGCCCCCACCACCTGTTCGACGCCGCTGGGCTGATTCCTGGATCACCCGGGCAAGTGCTCCCACCGTCTCATGCGCGGCGCGACTTCCGGTCTCGGTCACTTCCACTGCGACGCAACGATCCGAGTATTCTGCGCGTCCTCCACCCGTCGACGACATCACGGATGGCGAAGTAGGAGGGCACGTCATGCAGTCACAGGACCCCGGAGCTGCTCCGATCGATCCTCCACCCGCTGAGAAGACCTGGCTGACGACCGCCTTGATCGCCGTGAACGTGGCGATGTTCGTGTTGATGGTCGCGAGCGGCGTCTCGCCGATGGAGCCAACCTCGGAGCAGGTGTTGCCGTGGGGCGCTGGCTTCGGCCCTTCGACGATGCAGGGCGATCTCTGGCGCCTCATCACGTCCGCGTTCATTCACGCGGGGATGCTGCACCTCGCGGTGAACATGTACTCGCTCTGGCACATCGGCCGGCGCGCGGAGACGCTGTTCGGAACGAAGAGCTTCGCCGCCGTGTACGTCGTGAGCGCCCTGGGAGGATCTCTCGCCAGCACCGCGTGGTCGCCCCTGGGGGTCGGAGTCGGCGCGTCCGGCGCAATCTTCGGCATCGGCGGCGCGCTTCTCGCCTTCGTGCTGGTCCGGCGCAACACGTTCGAACCTGGTGCGCTGAAGCCCCTGGTTGGCAGCACGGTCACGTTCGTCGGGTACAATCTCTACATCGGGCTGATGCTCTCGTTCGTGGACAACGCCGCTCACGTCGGCGGTCTCGTCTTCGGATTCATCTCCGGATTCGCACTCCTCCTCCTGCGTCGGCCGGGGTGGGTGATGAAGCTGGGGATGGGGGTGGCGCTCGCGCTCGCACTCGTGGGCGGCGTCGTCGGCGCGCACCAACGCGTCTACTGGAACCCTGCGGTCGAATCTGATCGTGTCACGGCCGAAGCGGCGCAGCAGTTTGATGCCGGAGATCGCGACGGTGGTCTGGAGAAGATCAACCGCGCAATCGCCCTCGCGCCTCAGTTTACGGACCGGTACTTCACCCGGGGCTTCATGTACGAAGTTTCCGGCCGTCCCGCTGACGCCATTGCGGACTACACACGCGTCGTCACCGAAGATCCGCGTCATGCACGTGCCTGGGCGCGCCGAGCGAGCTTGAACCTCGCTCAGGGTAACCAGGTCGCAGCGCTACATGACGCAAACAGGGCCGTGTCCGTCGACCCGCGCGTGCCACTCGCGCATGGCACGCTCGCGAGCATCCATCTTGGGCGCGAGGAGTGGGAGCGGTCCCGGGACGAAGCGACGAAGGAGATCGGGCTCGGTGAGTTTGCCGGGTTCGCTCGACTGGTCCGAGGGTCTGCGTTGGCCCACCTGGAGCAGTACGACGCCGCGCTGAGCGACTTCGATCACGTTCTCGCAGCAGAGCCAGCATACTCGGGCTACGCGCACGAGGGGCGTTCGCGGGTCTATTCGCGTCAGCAGAAACATGACCTCGCGCTCGCGGAGATCGATGCGGCGATGAAGGGGGAGCCCACGTACGTGCCCTTCGTGCTCACGTGGGCAGACGTGCTCGAGACGAAGGGCGACCTCGCCAACGCGCTCGTCGCGTACGATCGCGCCGCCGAGATCGATCCTTCCGACGCGACGCCGCACAACAACCGCGCCTGGGTTCTGAATCGGCTGGGGCGGTTCGACGAGGCGATCGCCAGCGCAAGCCGAGCCCTCGAACTCGAGCCCGAGCACAGTCACGCCTTCGGAACGCGCTGTTTTGCGAGAATGGGCAAAGGCGACGAGCGCGGCGCCCTCGAGGATTGCGAGCGCGCCGTCGGGCTGAACCCGACGAGCCGCCATGACCTGGGCATGCTGTGCCTGCTGAACGGCGATCGCGATTGCGCCCTGGACTGGTGGGGCAAAGAGATTGCCGAGCGTCCGGAGCATGCGTCGGAGCTCAAGCCCTGGATCGCCCTCGCCAGGAGAGATCGACGCGCGTCGAAGTGAGCGAGGGTGCGGGGGACGGACGTGCTGAACACCGCACTGTCAGCGAGCTACTACGACAAGCACGGAGTGCCGCGGCTTGCCGCATAACCTCAACCAACCGAACCGCCGGATGCGGACCCGCATGTCCGGTGGTTCGGCAGGGGAGCTGAAGGACTGAATCTTCAGCCCCCAATGCCGATTCGCCTGGCACGCGATCAGGCGAGTACCGCGCGGGGCAGCGACTTCGGTGGGAGTCGGGCCGGAGGGACATGATTGCGTCCCTCTCGACAACGGGGATTGGAAGTGTCGGAGCGACCATCTCCCCTCCGGGGATTGAATGGAATCGGCGACTCCGCCGTCATGGGGGCCATGCGCTTGCTCCTCGTCGCTCTCCTCGGACTCCCGCTCTTCGCCTGCCTGGAGGCGCCCGATCTGATCGCCGCCCCGCCAAACGCGGAGCGCTTGCTCCTGTTCGAGGACGAGATCTTGGAGGTACCCACCCCGTTCGTCCCCCGTCACGTGGGGCTGATCTATGTCGAGGTCGAGGCCTGCGTCGAAGCCGATGGCCCCGGAGTGCTCTGGGTCTGGTCCGAGCTCGATGGGGACGCGCTGTCCATGGACCTTCCCCATTGTCACGACGGGGCCGTGTTGGAGCGCCTCTGGGTCGAGACCGTGGATCCCCACGCGGTGATCCTGGAGGCCGAGGCCCTCGATCGCCGGGTGGGAACGTCCATCGACGTCAGGGTCACGGTCCTCGGCTGGTAGCAACGGACCTGCTCGGTGGCTGACCGGGCTGCCGAGGTCGTGACCAAGAAGACCCAGGCAACGCCTCCAGGGCCTCCCGGATACGCGCGATGTCGAGGCGAAGTCCCTCGCGTCTGGCCTTCTGAATGACTGCCAGGCAGTACTGGAGGTCCTGATCCGAGAGGCGGCCCATCTTCAGCAGGACGAACAGGGTGGGCGTCGCCCTGTAGATGACCGCGGTGGGCCCCCTACGGAAAGGCTCCTGCTCCTAGCGCCACCCCTTCACCCTGCGAACGAAAAAATCCGCAGTCGATAGGGAGGATAGCCGGCGGTCGGTGACGCGGGACCCGGTAGTGGGCCGTCGATCACCATGAAGTGACCGGGGCTTTTGCCGGTCTCGTCGACCTCTGGCTTCACCGCGACGCCTGCGCTCTTCAGCATCCGAGGCATGATGAAGACCTGACGTAGGAGGTTCGTTCAGTCGACGGCGCGCCCGAGACGCGCTTCTGCCTGCAGAATGATCCGTCGCTCGTCGGTGCTCGGCAACACCGGCCGAACGCCCGAGCCTGCCCTCGACACGCGCAGCTCTGTCGTCAGCTGTCCCACTCGACTTCCATCAGCAACCCGGGCAGGCCACCGGGGAGTAACCGGACCTGCGGATTCCTGGCGCCGGTCAACTCCATCCCGGCTTCGAAGACGCCTCGATAGAAGTTGGGCAGCCCCCAGACCTGATTGAGCTGGACGCGCGCTGCTCTTTCTCCGGACTCGCTGACGACCACTTCCAGGTAAGTGTTGTTGTTCCGAAAGACGCGGTAGAGGCGCTTCATACTGTTCTTCGGCCCGAACACCTTGAGTCCGGCGGCGAATCGCGCGGCCGATGAGCGAATCCACCAGGCCGGTCATGACGCTGCGCCCGGCCTTCCGCAACGCCTCATCGCGCGAGTCGCCCGGGAACGCGTCCGTCCATGGCACGTCGTTGGTCCGCACTACCTTCATCGCTCCCTTTCCCGCGTTGGTTGCCCTTGCCAGGGCTCACTATTTTTCTCATGCGCGTGCGCCGCAACAATCGCGCGTGATCAAAATCCCGTGCCGAAACACCCGCACGTCCACACTCCGTCGCCGGTGTCTGCGTTGCTCCGCTCGGCGAGATGCTGGTCTTGATCTCCTGTTCACTCGACAGGGAGTTCCCATGCGTCGTCTCCGATTCAGCCTGTTAACCGTGATGAGCGCAGCGGTGTTTTCATGGGCGTGCGGTCCTGAAGTCAGACACGAGGACGAGGCCACTGCGAAGATGTCCCAGGGCGTGACGTCCGTTGCGGGGACGTACACCTCGAACGCCGTGTGGATCACGCACACGTACGTGTCCACCGCGTCCTTCATCGACGCGAACACGGACACGTTGCTGCAGAAGATGAGCATCCATTACGCGACGAACACGATTGTCGTGAACCTCGGCACCATCGACTCGAGTGGGCGGATCGAGGCCGGCACGTATCCCTACGTCGTGCGTTTCCTCGATCGCGTCGCGGCGTATGAAGCCGCGAACGGCGTGAGCTTCAAGGTGTACGCCGCGTTCGCAGGCAACCTCGATCCCGCCGTGGCGAAGTTCGTCGACATCAGCACCGCGACGGGAAACGACCGCGCGACCATCATCGACGAGGCGCAGCGCTTCACGTCGAAGACCGTGGCCGGCAGCTACATCGCGTCCGCCAACCGGACCTTCGATGGAATCATGATCGACTTCGAGCCTTCCGGTCCGCGCGACAACGCGACGGACGATACCAACTTCAACAACCTGAAAACCTTGATGGGGGATCTGCGCTCGGCGTTCAACGCGTCGGGGCTCTCGACGCGCGAGCTCGGCGTCGCCGCGCACAAGTATGGGGATAACAGCCGTTGGATGTGGCCAATGCGGTACTTCTATTACATGGCCCGGTACGTCAACTCGCTCACTGTGATGACGTACAACTCCGGGTCGACCACGGGCTCCGCCTACCAGAGCTGGATGCAGAGTCAGGCCGTGAGCGCGCTGCGGGCGGTCTCAGGCGAAGCGTACCCGGACACGAATCACCCGCCCCCGACGAACAACCCGAAGGTGTACTTCGGCTTCCCCGCGTACCCGGCGGACACCTCGCACGATCCCGCGGCTGAGAACACGAAGTACGGCGCATGGGGACTGGACGCAGCCGTCACCGCGCTGACCAACGACACCGCGGATGACTCGGAGGCGTTCATGGGCGGCGCGTACATGTACGTACACACCGACGGGAACGCCGCTCCGGGCACCTATGCGCGTTGGGATACGGATTGGTACTGGTGGTACACGCACTGGCTCGGGCGATAGCGCGTAGCGCGGTCAGGCCCGCGACTACGAGACGTCGAATCCGAGTCGACTGGCGGCTCTGCAGAATTCCATGAAGTCGGCGATCAGCTCGTGCGCCTCGGGATCCGCGGCTCGGAGCTGACGCCGAGCTCGCAAGCAGGGCCGTCGCCGTAACGCCGCCTGCATCCATCGACTGAGGGCCACCCCGCCGAGTAACAGCACTTCGCCGTCGAGCTCGAGGCTTCGACGGCGATCGGCCCCCTCAGCGCGGTCGTGCTGCGCGCTCTGGCTTTCCGCGGCGATGGTTGCGGTCAGTGCCTGCGGAGCGCAGCAGCAGCAGGGCGAGGGTTCAGGGTCCCTCAACGGAGAAGGCGCATTCGCGCCTGAAGCAGTGATCTCCACGACAATCTCGATCGACGGCGTTCCTAACATCGGCGTCTACATCACGGATGTCCCAACCACGTGTGAGGACGCCAGGAACCGCGGTTCGGTGCCATTCTCGGACTCGATCGTGATTGGCGTCGTCACCTCGAGCGCCCCCATCGCGCCAGACACGTACCCCATCGGCGAGAGCGACGTCCGGTCCGTCGATGGCGGCGTCGTGGCGTTGTCCGGGGCGGTCTCGCTCAAGACTGAGTTGGGAGACAAAGCGGCGCTCGTCGGCGAGATCGCCTTGACCAGAGTCGACGAGGCCGGGGTGGCCGGGACCTTTACGGCGAACCTGGCCGATGGTGGGACCCTGTCGGGCACATTCGACGCGCCCATGTGCGACGGGCTTCTCTAACGGCGCCGGCTTCGAGTCGCTGAAGACGGTCGAAGAGCAGGCGCTCTAGCATCCTGCGCTGTAGACCGAGCCCCCGCGATCTTTCCGCGGGAGCTTTGTCGTGGCTGAATTGGCGCGAACAGATGGAGCCATCTCAATCCCGACCTGAATCCGAGCTCGTCTTCCAGCAGGCTGTGGAGGGGCTCTTCCGCGTCGGGCTCCGTGGCAAGGTCACGCCGGAGCTTCAGTCGCGGCTGCGCAACGCCGGGCTGGACTTGTTCCGACCACTGGAGCCCGCCTATCCCCGCGCCGCCTGGAACCAATTCATCCGCATCACTGCGGAGACGTTGTGGCCCGAAGACCCTCCTGAACGCGCCTATCACGCGCTCGGTCGACAGCTGCTCATCGGCTACTCCGCGACCCTCATCGGCAAGGCGCTCGCGGGCATCCTCCGCCTCATCGGACCGCGGCGGACGCTCGACCGGATGACCCACAACTTCCGGTCCGGAGGGAACTACAACGTCATCCGCGTCACCCACGAGGGCCCGCGCGAGGCGCTCCTCTGGATGAACGAGCCGTACCTTCACCCGTCCTACGTGGCCGGCATTCTCGATGCCGCCCTCGAGCTGGCGGGCGCCCCGCAGATCGACATCCAGGTGCACGCGCGCGATCCCGAAGGCTGCACGTATCGGATCCGCTGGGGATCATGATTCCTCCCAATCGTCAACGTCCGCAGGGCCCGCGCCTGAAGTACGGCGAGGCGCGCTCCAGTATCCGCACCGGCGACGTGTTGCTCTTCCAGGGTACTACCTTCGTCTCCCGCTTCATCCGCTGGGGAAGCAACAGCCCCTACTCCCATGCCGGAATCGCGCTCTGGGCGCACGAGCGTTTGATGGTGGTGCAGTCCGCCTCGCGAGGTGTCGAGATCCTTCCTGCAAGCACCGCCGTGAAGAAGTACGACGGGCAGGTGGATTGGTGGCAGCCCGCCGGCGCCGCCCGCGAACAGCTCCGACTGCCCGCGCTGGTGGACGCGGCCTTCGACGAGCTGGGCAAGCCATTCGCGGTGCGGCCCCTGCTCGCGCTGGTGGCGCGCATGTTCCGCCGCAAAGACCACGGAAACCCGGACCTCACCGGGAGGGCTCCCGGCTACTTCTGCTCGCAGCTGGTGTCGCGTTGCTACCGGAGGGGCGGCGTGGACCTGGTGCCGGGAAAGGCCGACCACGACACCAGCCCTGGGGACCTGTCGCGCTCGGATCTGCTGGTGTTCTCCGGGGTGTTGCATCACCACCCCGGAGGAGTGCCTGCAGTTCCCCGGTTGCCCTCGCGCGCCGATGCGCCTGACCCGCGCTCATTCCGTCAGGGAGGCTCGAATTCTGGGAACCCAGCAGGCGGGAGGGCATCTCAACTCGTAAGCGTTCAGGGGATCAGCCTGGGTCAGGCGGAATGCACAGTTGGATGATTTCTCGCTGATCCGGTACCAGGAGGCGCCCTCGCATCCGGTGTACGAGGAGCGCCGGCAGGCGTGTGCCCGGGCGATGCACGTGTACACGGCCGATGGGCGATGGCTACGCGCCGGCCGCGCGTCGCTGTTCGTGCTGGAGCGCATGGGCCCCGGCTGGCGCCTGTTCGCCCGGATCATGGGGATCCCCCCGCTCCGTTGGGCGGTCGAGCTGGGCTACTGGATCATCGCCCGCAATCGACGGCAATTCGCTCCGACGATCATCCGGCGCTTGAAGCGATAGCTGGTAAAAGGCGCCCACCGAAGGTCGGGGACGCGGCCCGATTCCAGCCGACCGCTTGATCCGCGTCCGGAACCGGGCTGTCAGCGCTCGCGCTTCATGAGCCTCATACACACCGCCGAGCTCTGCGAGGCCGACGCCTTCGAGTACCTCGTGGCCCTCCTACGCCAGCACGAGCTCGTCGCGGACGAGCCTGGTTCCCGGATGCCCTGGAACCAACGCGAGCCGGAAGGACACGCCCTCTTGAATTTCGGTTCGGGGCGGTGCGTCCGAAGCCGCGTTGCACAGGAGACGCACCATGAAACTGGCACGTACCCTCATCCCACTGACCGCAGGCGCGCTGCTGCTCTCGTCCACTGCTGCGTTCGCCCGGGGCGACCATCGGCGTCATGACGACCGTCGCGAGCGGCACTACGTCCACCGCCACGGCCCGGGCTGTGGCCACGCCCACTACAATGTGCCGCCCGCGCCTCCGATCGATTCCCGGCGCCACGGCCGCTACGAGCTGGTCACCACCACCCGCTGGGTGGAAGGCCGCTGGATCGATGAATGGGTCCCCGGCCGCTGCGTGACGAAGGAGAAGCGCCACCGCACGGTGACGAAGTGCAGGGAAGGTCGCTACGAGCGGCGCTGGGTGCCCGGCTACCACGAGGAGTTTCAGGAGTGGGTCTGGGTCCCCCGCGGTCATGGCCGGTTCCAGGTGAGCATGAGCTTCTGATTCCACGGTAGCTTGCGCCCCGTCTTCCCGATGCACAGGAGAGCGGGGCCATGTCTCTGGCGGCGCTGGCGAAACGTGCACCTGATCTCCGGGTCCTCGCCGGCCTGCTCGTGCTCGGGTTGCTGGGCTGGATGTTCGTGGCGCTCTCCGACGAGGTTCAGGAGGGCGACACGCATCGTCTCGACGAGTGGGTTCTTCTGGCGCTGCGCGATCCGGCCAACCCGGAGAAGATCGCCGGACCGCCACTGCTCGGCATCGCCGCGGTCGACATCACCGCGCTCGGCAGTCCGACGATCCTCACGCTGCTGGTGGCGATCGTCACTGGTGTCTTGCTGTTGCTCGGTCGCTATCGCCCAGCGCTCGCCGTGCTCGTGTCCACGATCGGTGGCGCGGCGGTGACGCTGGGGCTCAAGCTCCTCTTCGATCGCCCACGCCCGGAGATCGTCCCGCACCTCGCCGAGGTCGCCACGCCGAGCTACCCCAGCGGCCACGCGCTGCTCTCGGCGGTCGTGTTCCTCACGCTCGGCACCCTGGGGGCGCGGTTCACCTCGCACCGGCGGCTGCGCGTCTACTTCATCGCGGTCGCCTTCCTGCTCACGCTGCTCGTCGGCGCCAGCCGGGTCTACCTGGGCGTGCACTATCCGAGCGACGTGCTCGCCGGCTGGTGCGCGGGCGTGGCGTGGGCGCTCCTGGTGGGGCTGGTCGTCCGGGCGCTTCAGCGGCGCGGCAAGATCGACCGCGGGGCCTACTGAACGCCGTAGCGGCGGAGCTTGTCGTAGAGCGTCCGCAGCCCGATCCCCAGCCTCGCCGCGGCGCGCTTCCGGTTCCCTCCTTCGTTGGCGATGGCCTGATCGATCGCCAGCCGCTCCAGCTCCTCGAGCGGGACGTCCGGCACGGCCACCGTCGCGGGCTGCTCTGCCGGCGCGCGCGAGGGCTCGAGCCAGAGGTGCGCCGGCTCGATCATGTCGTGCTCAGAGAGGATCGCCGCGCGCTCCAGCACGTTGCGCAGCTCGCGCACGTTGCCCGGCCAGGCGAACTGTTCGAGGCGCGCCGCCGCCGCAGCGGACAGCTTCAGCCCCGGTCGGGTCAGCTCGTCGCCGATCTGTCGGAGCAGGAGCTCCGCGAGCGGTCGGATGTCCTCGCGGCGCTCGCGCAACGAGGGGAGGCGGATCGGGAACACCGAGAGGCGGTGGTACAGGTCCTCGCGGAACTCGCCGTGGGAGATCATCGCCTTGAGGTCCCGGTTGGTCGCGGCGACCCAGCGGACGTCGGCCTCCAGCGTGCGCGTTCCGCCCACGCGTTCGAAGCGCCGCTCCTGGATCACCCGCAGCAGCTTCGCCTGCAGCTCCGCCTTCAGCTCGCCGACCTCGTCGAGGAAGAACGTTCCTCCCTGCGCCAGCTCGAGCCGTCCGCGCCGCTGCGCCACCGCGCCGGTGAAGGCGCCCTTCTCGTGTCCGAAGAGCTCGCTCTCCAGCAGCGTCTCGGTCAGCGCGGCGCAGTTCACTGCCACGAACGGACCTTCGGCGCGGTCGCTCATCTCGTGGATCGCGCGCGCGGCGACCTCCTTGCCCGTCCCGCTGTCTCCGAGGAGCAGCACGGTCGCGTGGGTCGCGGCGACCTTTTGCAAAGCGGTCACCACCGGGGTCATCGCCGGGGCGCCCCAGGTCAGCACCGTCTTGCCGGTCCCCTGACGCGCCTCCGCCTTGAAGTTGAGCAGCGCCCGTCGCTCCAGCGCCCGCGCCACTACCAGGCGGAGCTCGGCCGGGCTCCCCACCGGTTTGGTGAGGTAGTCGATCGCGCCCGCCTTCATCGCCGCCACCGCGCTCTCGATGGTGCCGAAGGCGGTGAGCACGATGACCTCGACCTCGGGTTGCTCCGCGCGGACCTTCTGCAGCAGGGCCATGCCGTCGAGCCGGGGCATCTTGAGATCGGTGATCAGCAGATCGACCCCCTGCTGCTCGAGCAGCTCGGCCGCCTCCTGGCCATCCCGGGCCGGAATCACCACGTGCTTTTCGCGCTCCAGCGCCTCCGCGATGAAGGTGCGGATCCCCTCTTCGTCATCCGCTACGAGAATTCGCGCCACGGTCAGGACTCCTCTCCGGGAAGGGTGATGCGGAACTCGGCGCCGCCTTCGGGGTGGGTCCGTGCGGTGACCGTTCCACCGTGAAGCTCGACGATGCGGCGGGTGATGGCGAGCCCGAGGCCGACCCCCTGGATCCGGCCTGTCACGAAGGGCTCGAAGATGCGCTCCTCCTCGCCCGGTGCGATGCCCGGGCCGCGATCGCGCACGGTGAAGGTGAGCTGACCCTTCCCGGCCTCCACGCGCGCCCCGATCCGCGTCCCTGCTGGGCTCGCCTGGCGTGCGTTGCGCAGGATGTTCTCCAGCGTCTGCTGCATCCGCGCCGGGTCCAGCGACCACTTCGTGTTTCCTTCGAGCAGCGACACATCGATCTCTGCGTCACCGGCGGCTTGCACCGCAGCGCGCAGGACCTCGTTCGGATCGGTCGGCGCCTTGTGGAGCTCTCCGCTCTTCACGAACGTGAGCAGGTCGTTTAGCAGGTGCTCCAAACGCACGGCCTCGGAGACGACGCGTCCTGCTTTGGGGGAGAGCCGCGTGTCCTCCTCCACCGACTCCGCCAGGAGCTGCGCATGACCCTTCAATGAGGCGAGGGGATTTCGAAGCTCGTGTGCCAGCACCGCCGACATCGAGCCGAGCGCGGCCAGGCGCTTGCCCCGCTCGAGCTCTTCGAGCAGGCGCTCCCGCTGGGACAGCCCGCGGGCGAGCGCGAAGGCGAGTCCGAGGATTCCCAGCGAGGCCACCCCGGCAATGGCGAGGAGCTGCCGGGATTGCGCCTCCAGCGCGCGGGCGGCGAGCGGCTCGAACTCGTAGAC
>JBAWAM010000687.1:0-8508 GCA_049589315.1 Myxococcaceae bacterium | reverse complement strand
CGTCGCGCGCATGCGACCGTCGGGCGCCACCGTCTCCACCTCCGACGCAGCGGGCGGCAGCCGCGTGGACAGGCAGAGGTGCACGCCGAGCGCGAGCCCTTGTTCCCGGGCGCGGCGGACAGCCACCTCCGCGTGGGTCCCCTTCACCAGCACGGATGCGCTGGTCAGAATCCCTTCACGGTGGGCGCGCAGGATGCCCGCGTCGATGTCGGGGTGGAGTCCGAGATCGTCGGCGTTCACGACCAGCCTGATCCCGCGCGCCGCTGCCATCAGCTCGCCTTCCCGGCCCGGTGCGCGGAGAGGGGTTGCACGATCTGCGGACGGAGCTCCTCCGGCGACCGCACCGGGTGGACCGGCGGCTTCGGCCAGCGCGCCTTCGGATACAACTCGACCAGCTCCCGGACGATCTTCGCGATCACCGTGGGGGAGGCGAGCGTCGAGACGCCGCGACTGCGCGGGAAGTAGTCCACCCCCATCTGGAAGACCTTGAAGCCGAGCCGACTGGCCTTCACCACCAGCTCTGCATCGATGAACGAGCCGGCGCTCTCGAGTTCGATCGCCTCCAGCACGCGGCGGTGGATCACCTTGAAGCTGAAGTTGATGTCCTTGACGTAGACGCCGAAGGCCGCGCGGACCAGCGCGTTGTAGAGGAACGAGTACACGATCCGCTTCCCGCCCTCGCTGGTGCGGTCGAAGCGGAATCCACACACCATGTCCGCCTCGAGGTAGCGCATCAGGTGCATGGCGCGCTCGAGCTCGTTCAGGTCGAAGGGAAGGTCGATGTCCGAGTAGACGACGACGTCCTTCCGACTGGCGCCGAAGCCGGTCTTGAGCGCGCCACCCAGCTTCTGGTTCTGCGCATGCCGGAGCGTGCGGAACTCCGGGTGCTTCGCGGCGAGCTCGGCGCAGATCATCGGCGTGCGGTCGGTGGACGCATCGTCGACGACGATGATCTCGAAATCACGGGTGAGCCGTGGAAGGACCGCGAACGCGCGCGAGACCGCACGCTCGATGTAGTCCTGCTCGTTCCACGCCGGAAAGACGAGACTGATGCTCGGATGATCTGCCTTGTTCAAGGGGGCCCCCCTTCGGGGAGAGGAGTAGGGGCGCCGCTCAAGAAACGTAGCGCCCGGCCGCGAACTTCGAGGCCATGAGGAACATCGTTGCCGCGCTGGCCCACAACCACACTCTGGCCGCAGTCGACCTCGTGCGCAGCAGGCCGGCGAGGACGAAGAAGCACGGGAACGCCGCCAGCGCGTACCGACCGAGCCCGATGAAGCCGCTGCTCGAGGCGAGGGGCATCCCGATGGCGAGCAGCGAGTACACCCCGTAACCCCAGCCGAGCCGGCGTGCAGCGAGGAAGGCCAGCCCGGTGAACAGCAGGGACAGCACCGCGTGAGGCACCACGTACCCGTAGATGTGAGGCTCGTGAAGCTCGCCGAGGAAGTCGAGCTTGAGCCAGGTGCGAAGCCCCGGCTCCTGGTTCCAGCCCTTCTGCACTTCGACGAAGGCGAACGGCGTGCCGAAGGCGCGGTACTGGTACGCCATCCACGCCACCAACCCCAGCACCGAGAGCGCGGGGAGGAAGTCGACCGGGCGGAGCCGCTCGCCCCGGAGCAGCCGACGCTCGCACTGGCGGACGAGCAACCCCAGGACGACGGCGGGCGCAATCGGTCGCCCCGCGGTGGCCAGCGCTCCCAACAGCGTCGCCGCCACGAGCCGGTCGTTTTCGAGTGCGAGGAAGGCCGCCACCACCAGCGCGAAGAACAACGCGTCGGAGTAGACCGCGCCATAGATGAAGAACGCGTAGGGCCAGAGCAACAACAACCAGGTCGCAAGCTGCGAGGTCCCTTCGGTCATCCCGTTGGACCGCTCGCGCTCCCGGGCCCACCGCGAGAACGCGATCACACCGATGAGCCCACTGCAGCAGGTCACGATCATCCCGGCGATGAACGTGGGTGCGCCCAGCTGGCTCACCAGGCGCACCGCCAGCGGATACAGCGGAAAGAACGCCACCGAGGACTGTTGGCCGGGCAGGAACGCGTATCCCTCCCGGACGATCATCTCGTACCAGCGGGCGTCCCAGCGGATCCATCCATCGAGGAACGGCCACGCGGCGAACTCGCGCGTGAACGCGCCAAGGCCCGGCGTGACGTGCTGAAACGTCGTCGTCAGCCCGATGACGAGCCAGCATCCCACCGCGACCGAGAACCAGCCCAGCGCGGGCGTTCGGGCCACGGCGCCTTGAAGCGTTCGAATCATGCACCCTCAGCGCGTCGCGCCGGCGCCGCACGGTAACAAGACGTGTATTTCCTTTGGGGAAATATACGCGGCCGCGCATGTCTCGTCGCGCCTGCCCGTTGTTCCCGCTCCTATCGATGCCCCAGCGGCACCGGCCTGCGCGGCGCAGGGACGCGTTCGCCGACCAGGAGCGGCTCGAGGTGCTTCACCTTCACGTTCACCACCTTGCCCGACCGCTCGAGCACGCCCTCGGCCCAGAGGAAGATCGAGGAGACGACCTCCTTGCGGTACCTGTCGAACAGCTTCGGGTCGACGACCAGGTTGGAGATCCCGGTCTCGTCCTCGAGCGAGAGGAAGGTGAACCCGTGCGCGGTGGGCGGCCGCTGCCGGCAGATCACCATCCCCCCTACTCCGACCCGGCGCCCCTCCTTCGCCCGGAGCAGCCCCTGGGCGGAGAGCCCGCGCCGCGCGTCGAGCTGCGGCCGGAGCAGCTCCAGCGGGTGCTTCTCGATCGACAGCCCGGTCGTCTCGTAGTCGGTGGTGACCCGCTCGGCGACCCCGAGCTGAGGCAGGATCACCCGGGCATCGTCCATGGGGATGCCGAAGAACAGATCGTCCTCCTCCAGCGGCCCCAGGGCCTGCAGCTCCCACAGCGCGTCGCGCCGGCTCGAGGTCAGACTCCCCAGCGCACCGGCCAGGACCAGCCGCGCGAGCTCGTACCTGGGCACCCTCGACTTCCGGGCCACATCCGCCACGCTGGCGTAGCCCGCGCCGCGCCCCCGGGCGATCCGGTGGGCGGTGTCCTCGCGCAGCCCCTTCACCAGCCGCATCCCCAGCCGCAGCGCGAACCGCCCGGGATCCGGCGGCGTCCCATTCAGTCCCGGTGCCGCGCCTCCAGCACTTCCAACTGCCGACTGCCAACTGCCAACTGCCGACCCGGACGGCGCCGTGCCGTCCGCCGGCTCCAGCGTGCAATCCCACTCCGAAGCGCTCACGTCCACGCCCCGCACCGGCACGCCATGCCTGCGCGCGTCGTCCACCAGGGTGTGCGGCGCGTAGAACCCCATCGGCTGCGAGTTGAGCAGGGCCGCGGCGAACTCCGCCGGGTAGTAGCACTTGAGCCACGAGGACGCGTACGCGATGAGGGCGAACGAGGCGGAGTGCGATTCGGGGAAGCCGTAGTTGGCGAAGCCCTTGAACTGGCGGAAGGTGTTCTCCGCGAAGTCGCGCGGATAGCCGCGGGCCACCGCGCCCTCCACGAACTTCGAGTGGAACGGCACGAGCAGCTCCTCCGCCCGCTTGTGCGAGAGGATCCTCCGGAGCTGGTCGGCCTCCGCCGGGGTGAAGCCGGCCGCCACCATGGCCAGCTTCATCGCCTGCTCCTGGAACAGCGGCACCCCCAGGGTCTTCTCGAGGATCCCCCGCACCTCCTCGGACGGATAGGTCACCGGCTCCAGCCCCTCCCGCCTCCGCAGGAACGGGTGGACCATGTCCCCGATGATCGGCCCGGGCCGGATGATGGCGATCTCGATCACCAGGTCATAGAAGGTCCGCGGTTTGAGCCGCGCCAACATGTTCAGCTGCGCGCGGCTCTCCACCTGGAACACCCCGATGGCGTCCGCCTCGCAGAGCATGTCGTAGACCCGCGGATCTTCGGGCGGGATCGTCGCCAGGGTCAGCTCCACCCCGCGGTGCTTCCGGATGAGCTGCAGGCATTTGGAGATGGCGGTGAGCATCCCCAGCGCCAGCAGGTCCACCTTGAGGATGTTCAGCGCGGCCAGGTCGTCCTTGTCCCACTGGACCACGGTGCGATCCTTCATCGCCGCGTTCTCCACCGGGGCAATGTCCACCAGCGGCTCGCGGGTGATCACGAACCCGCCCACGTGGATCGACAGGTGCCGGGGTACGCCCTCCATCTGCGACGCCAGATCCACCGTCAGCCTTACCCGAGGATCCTCCGGCGACAGTCCGGTCGCGCGGAGCATCTCCGGGGTCACCCCCTGATCGCGGAAGCCCTCCAATCCGCGCGCGAGCCGGTCCACCTGATCCAGCGACAGCCCCAGCGCCTTGCCCACCTCCCGCAGGGCCAGCTTGCCGCGGTAGCAGATCACCTCGCACACCATGCCCGCCCGGGGCGCCTGCCCGTCGCTCCACTCGGTCGGAGGCCTACGGCCGTGCTTCTCGTAGACGTACTGGAGCACCTCCTCGCGGCGCTCGTGCTCGAAGTCCACGTCGATGTCGGGTGGCTCCTTGCGCTCCATGCTCATGAAGCGCTCGAACAGGAGCCCCATCCGGACCGGGTCGATCGCGGTGATCTGCAGCGCGTAGCACACCACCGAGTTCGCCGCGGAGCCTCGCCCCTGACACAGGATGTTCCGCTCCCGCGCGAACCGGACGATGTCCTCCAGGGCCAGGAAATAGCCAGCGCACTCCAGCTTGCCGATGAGCTCCAGCTCGTGCTCGACCTGCCGCACGACCTTCTCCGGAACGCCGGAGGGATAGCGCACCCGCAGGCCGCGGAAGGTCTGCTCACGCAGCCAGCTGTCCGGGGTATGTCCGGGCGGGAGATCCTGCTCCGGGAAATGATAGCGGAGCTGGTCGAGCGAGAACCGGCACGCATCCACGATCTCCTGGGTGCGCCCCACGGCCTCCGGCATGTCCTGGAACAGCCGGGCCATCTCCGCCGGACCCTTCACGGTGCGCTCGCCGTTGGGGAAGAGCTGCCGCCCCGCCTTCGCCACGGTGGTCTTCAGGCGGATCGCGGTGAGCACGTCCTGCAGCGGCTGCCTGGAGCGCGCGTGGGTGTGCACGTCGTTGTGCGCGCACAGCGGTACGCCCAGCCGCTTCGACAGCTCCACCGCGCGCAGGGTCCGGGCGTCGTCTCCCGCCGAGAAGGTCCGGGTCACCCCGACGTAGAAACGCCCGGCAAACGCCTCCGCCAGCGGGGCAATGCCTTCGCCGGGCTCGGGCAACAGCGCGGTCAGGCCCCTCGAGCGCTCCGCCAGCTCGCGCCAGGGCACGCCCGCTTCGCCCTTCGGGTTGGAGAGGCGGCTGGTGGAGATCAACCGGCACAGGTTGGTGTAGCCCTCGGGGTCCTGCACGTAGACAACCACCGGCGGCGCGTCGGTCAGGGTGATCTGGCTTCCCAGCACGAACCGGATCCCCAGCTCCTTCGCGCACAGGTGCGCCTTCACCGCCCCGTACAGCCCGTCCAGATCGGTGAGCGCGATCCCGTACAGCCCGTCGTGCGCGGCGGCCGCGATCAGCTCTTCGGGGTGCGACGTCCCGCGAAGAAACGAGAAGTTGGATCGGCACACGAGCTCGGCGTACATCGTCGCGCCAATATACTGCTCATGCGTTCAGTCAACCAGTCAGACCTCCGGGCGCCCCTCGCAAATGTCGAAGTTCACACGGGGAGCGGTCAGGCAGGCGTGCCATGCGGGCGCACCCGACCGTGTGGACCTTGAAGCCGTCATGGACGGAACAGTCCTGCACCTCTCGCCCGCGACCCACGTTGCAGCGGAGCGGGCTCCGGCAGAGCGCCATCTGCGGATCTACCTGCGCGATCACCTGGCGCTCGTCCACGGCGGGATCTCGCTGGTCCGGCGTACGCTCGGACCCAACCGGGACAACGCGGTGGGGCAACTCCTGTCCCCGCTTCACCTCGAACTGCTGGAGGACCGGGCGCTGCTCCTGGACGTCGGGCACGCGGTCG
Organism: Myxococcaceae bacterium; assembly: GCA_049589315.1. Taxonomy (GTDB): domain Bacteria; phylum Myxococcota; class Myxococcia; order Myxococcales; family Myxococcaceae; genus JBAWAM01. The sequence continues at coordinate 2,552 of JBAWAM010000687.1, read as the reverse complement.
GGGTGACGCCCTCGCCGGTGAAGATGTTCGGCGCATGGCTGGGAGAGCGCGCCGGGCGGCTCAAGCTGAACGGACGCCTCCGCGGGTACTCTCCGCTGAGCCGCGTGGTCGAGCTGGAGGGACTGGCCCTGCTGTGCGCCGCGCGCGAGTCGATGTGGCGGGTCCTCGAACGGCACGCCCGGCTCGACCCGCGGCTGGACGTGGTGAACTACACGTTCCGCGCCGACCTCGCCGCAAGACGGCGCGTCGAGCTGGAGCGGACGCTGATCGACGCCAGCCTCGAGGCGTTCTGATCAGCCGGCGAGCCGCTGCGTGAAGAACGACAGGATCTCGTCGCGCGCGCGGATCGTTGCCTGACCTGCTTCGTCGATCAGGTGGGCGGTGACCACGCTGTGCGGGCACCCCACCACGCTGTCGAAGAACGGCGGGGGCTCCGGATTGGCCGCGCTGTCGGGAAGCTCGCGCGCGACGAAGCGGTCCCCGAGCGCCTGGGCGAAGGCAGCGAAGCGCTGCGCGGGGCAGACCCGATCGCCCTCGAAGCGATACGCCAGCACGGTGAGGTCCTCGCGCTCGAGGCGCTCCCGAACCGCCGACAGCTCCTCCGGCGCCATGCCCAGACCGGCAGGCTCGCCGAACGGCAGCGACGGCTGACACATCACCGGCGCGAGCATCGACGATTCGAGCATCATCGAGAGCGCGAAGTTGCCGGTGAAGCACATCCCGATCGCCCCCACGCCCGGGCCGCCGCGCTCCTCGTGCGCAAGCTTCGCCAGCGCGCGCAGCCACCGGGTGACCGGGCTCGATTCATTGGCGGCGAAGGCGCGGAACTCGGCGCTGACGCAGGCGCGCTTCAACACGGCCTTGCCCTCCTCCGCCTGGGGGACGGCGCCATCGCGGCCGAACAACGAGGGCATGTAGACGGTGAACCCCGCGTCCCGAACCCAGCGGCTGAAGCGGGCGACGTGCGGGCTGATGCCGGGCATCTCGGTCATCACGATCACCGCCGGCCCGGTGCCGGCGACGTAGACCACCTTGGTAGCGCCCTCGAGGGTGATCGACCGACGATCGAAGTCGTCGAGTGAATCGTCCTGGTTCGGATCGCGTTTCGTCATCGTCGCAGTGCTGTTCATGCGCGCGACCATAGGGCTGATCGCGCACGCCCTTCGAGTGGCATAACCGTCGATTTCCGGTCTACTCTTGCCAGATGCCGAGGAGCTTCACGCAGCTGGTTTTCGACGGGGTCGCCGACGGCCCGGTGAGCGTCGCGCTCGACATCCTGGGCGCAGCGTCGCGGGTCGTGCAGGCACGGCTCATCGATCTGCCAGAAAGCCGCCTGCCGGCGCGGACGCGCATCGTGTCCATCGACGGGGCGCCGGTTCGGACCGCAGCAGGGCGCCTCCTCCAGGTCGATGGCGCGTTCAGCCTGCGCGGGATGGGCTCGAGCGACGTTCTCGTGCTGCCGGGACTCGGGATGCCGACGCCCTCCGAGATCTCCGCCGCGCTCGAGCGCGCAGACATCGCGCACGCCACCGAAGGGGTCGCGCGCGCGGCTGGAAGAGGCGTGCTGGTCGCCGCCTCCTGCTCGGCGAGCTTCGTGCTCGCGGCCTCGGGGGTGCTCGACGGTCGCGAGGCGACGACGACGTGGTGGCTCGGGCCGACGTTTGCCCAGCGGTTCCCCCGCGTCACGCTGCGCACGGATCGGATGGTGGTCGCGTCAGGGGGCGTCTTCACTGCCGGCTCGGCGTTCGCACACGCGGACCTCATGCTCGCCATCCTGGCCCAGACGATGAGCCCTTCTCTCGCGCATCTGGTCGCCCGGTATCTGGTGCTCGACGAGCGCGCCTCGCAGGCACGCTACATGGTGATGGAGCACCTCCGCAGCGCGGATCCCGTGATTCGCGCGCTCGAACGCTTCATCGCTTCCAACCTCCACCGACAGCTCACGGTCGCGCAGATGGCTCGCGCCACGGCCACATCGCCGCGCACGCTCGCCCGCAAGCTCGAGAAGGCGCTGGGCACGACCCCGCTGCGCTTCGTACAACGCCTGCGCGTCGCCCAGGCAGTGCACCTGATAGAGACCACCCAGCAGTCGGTCGACGAGGTTGCGGCTCGAGTCGGCTACGCCGATGCGGCGGCGTTCCGGCGCATCTTCCGGCGCGAAACCGGCGAGGCACCGCGCGCGCGACGGGCGCAGCGCAACCGGCCTCAGTCGAACATCCCGTGGAGGTAGAACCGCCCGTCCTTCTCGTCGCGGTACACCCACACCGGGCCCAGCCCTTCGAAGTGGACGCGGTAGTAGTCGCGCGCGTACGCGTTCTCCCACCATTCGCCGCGCAGGCGTTCGGGGCCGCTGACCGCCTCCACCCTCCGACGTTTTCCAAGGAGTCTGGCCGAACGGAGCTCCCCCGCCCCGCCGACGTCGGCCTCCAGCGAGGTCGCCTTCTCGAAGAAGCGCGAAGGTCTCGCCAGCAGGGTGTCCTCCATCCCCGGGGGGGCGGAGGGCAAGGCGCCCATCCCACCCCTCACCGCCGTCGCCCGCGCGACCTCTGCAG
>JBAWAM010000686.1:0-1685 GCA_049589315.1 Myxococcaceae bacterium | reverse complement strand
CGCTACGAGGCCGCTTTCGGCCCCGCCAGCCGCAATGCGTTCGCCGGCTACACCTACGACGGCGTGCTGCTGCTCGATGCCGCCGCGAAGGTGGCGCTGAAAAAGGCCAAACCCGGTACGCCCGAGTTCCGTGAGGCGCTGCGCGACGCGCTGGAGAACGTCAAGAACGTGGTCGGCACCCACGGCGTCTACAACCTGACGCCGGCCAATCACAACGGCCTGGACGACCGCGCGCGAGTGCTGGTGCATGTGGTCAACGGCGAGTGGCGCCTGATGAAGTGACCTGTCGGTGTGCGCGGGCCGGCACTCGCCGGCCCCCGCCCTGCCCTGCACCGACGCATCGCCCATGAATTCCGACATCGCCCTCTGGCTGATCCAGGACGGCGTCACCACGGGCGCGATCTACGCCCTGCTGGCGCTGGCACTGCTGCTGGTTTTCGCCGTCACGCGGATCATCTTCGTGCCACAGGGCGATTTCATTTCCTATGCCGGCCTGACGCTGGGCATGCTCCAGCTCGGCCTGGTTCCCGGCACCATCTACCTGCTGGTGGGCGGCGGCGCGCGGGTCGCGGTGCTGGACGGCCATGCCGCGTGGCGCCAGAAAGCGCTGCGGCGGCTGCCTCGCATCCTGGTGGTGAATCTGGCATTGCCTGTGGCGCTGGCGCTGGTGGCGGCCTGGGCCGCCCCGCGCAAGCTCGACCCCTGGTGGTTGATGGCCCTGACGCTGGCGCTGGTGGCGCCGCTCGGCCCCATGCTGTATCGCCTGGCTTACCGGCCACTCGCCGACGCCTCGGTGCTGGTGCTGTTCATCATCTCGATGGCCGCGCACTACGCGCTGTCGGGTCTCGCGCTCGCGATCTTCGGCGGCGAGGGCCTGCGCACCAACGCGATCTCGGACGCGAAGTTTCCGCTCGGCGTGCTGCAGGTCAGCGCGCAGAGCCTGTGGGTGCTGGGCGCCTCGGTGATCTGCATGGCCGCGCTGTGGGCCTTCTTCGAGCGCTCGCTCACCGGCAAGGCGTTGCGCGCGACGGCGATGAACCGCATCGGCGCGCGGCTGGTGGGCATCCGCACCACCCTGGCCGGGCGGCTGGCGTTCTGGCTGGCGGCAGGGATCGGCGCGCTGTCCGGAATCCTGATCTCGCCGATCGCCACCATCTATTACGACACCGGCCTGATGATCGGGCTGAAGGGATTCGTCGGCGCCATCCTGGGCGGCATGGCCAGTTATCCGCTGGCCGCGCTGGGCGCGCTGGCCGTGGGACTGCTGGAAGCCTACGCCTCGTTCTGGGCCAGCCCGCTGAAGGAAACCATCGTGTTCGGCCTCCTGATTCCGGTGCTGCTGTGGCGCTCGCTGAGCTCGCGCCATCCCGCGGTGGAGGATGAAGAAGAATGAGCGCCGTGCCCGAAGCAGCCGCACCGCGCCGGCCGGGGCTTTTCTCCGCCAGCACGCGCTGGTGGGTCGTCGCCGTGGCGGTGCTGGTGTTGCCGCCCTGGTTGTTGCCCGAGTTCCACGTCACGCTGCTCAATTACATCGGCATGGCCACGCTGGTGGCGCTCGGGCTGGTGGTGATGACCGGCGTGGCCGGCATCGTCTCGTTCGGCCAGCAGGCCTTCGTCGGCATCGCCGCCTATGCCACGGCGGCGCTCACGGTGCTCGCGGGCGGCTCCCCCTGGCTGGGTCTGGC
>JBAWAM010000685.1:0-6240 GCA_049589315.1 Myxococcaceae bacterium | reverse complement strand
CGAAAGGGAGGGAGATCAGCAGGCATGGCGACTGGCATATAGCACCGGCGATCAACCGAGCTGCTCCGCGAGGGGCGTCTGTCGGGTTGCGGTGTCAGGCCGTGAGCACGACCTCCTCGGTGAACAGTGGCGGGCCGGGAGACGGGACGCGTCCCGGGATCAGGTCCGAGCTGTCGGTCTGGTAGTAGCGCGCCGTCGCGCGCGGGCCATCCAGTTCGAGGATGGCGAAGACGTGGTTGTCGACCACGCCGTTGTTGCCAATCTCGGTGCCGGGGATGAGCGTGGGGGGCGCGTCTTCACCGGGGGGCAGCACCATGCCCGGAACGGCCCGTCGGATCTCCTGCCCAACGAGTCTCGGTATGGCGCCTGCGCCGACGCAACGTCCTCGCCGAAGTCCGGCATACGGCTCGTAGATGAGAAGATCGTGCTCGTGTCCCCAGAGCCACCAGGCGAGACCCTCCACGAAGCCCGCGAAGGCCTCCTGCAGGCGTGGATTCGCGGCCACCCGCGCGCCCTTGTCGTGCCCGCTTCCCTGAAGGGAGAAGAGCGGATGGTGGGAGAGGAGGATGGTGCCGCGGCCTTCGGCGCGTCGAAGCTTGTCGACAATCCACTCGACCTCGGAGGGCTCGAGCCAGGTCAGGTCTCCATGGATGTGTCGTGGGTTGCGGTCGTGCAGCCCCGTGTCCATCGCCACGAACTGCCACCACGCGTTGCGCAGGCAGAAGTAGCTCGAGGGCTGTCGAAGCTGACCGAGCAGCTCGTAATACCCGGCGCCGCCGGAGTACCGATCGTGGTTTCCGGAGAGCGTCAGGATCCTCGGCATGCGGTCGCGGAAGGCGTCGCGGATGGGGGAGAGGAAGTGTGCCTGCACCTCCCGTGACGTCCCCGAATAGTAGATGTCTCCAAGATGGAGCAGCACGTCAGGATCGAAGGACCGCACCTGCTCGAGCAGCGCATGCGCGTCTGGCATGCCCGTTCCCCAATCGGCGATCAGCGCGACGGTGGCCCGGTCCGGGAGGGGTTCGAGGATGAAGTCGTCCAGGGACGCGTGTCGCACGTAGGGCGCGTGGTGGGCGCGAAGCAGTGACCGCTCGTACTCCGCGACGGTCTCGACCCAGAGGGGATCACAGTCCTGGTACCTGAGCTCGCTCTCGAGCCTGGTCGACTCGTCGTGATCCCCGTGGAACCGTGCCATCGCCCAACGCGCGAACAGGTGCGCGCATTCGTCGAGGCCGTGGTGGTGCGGCGCTGACTCGACGAGGAGCTCCCCCGAGGCCGCGGTGGCCCGCATCGCGGGATGCCCCGGGATCTCGTGCGCAGCCTTCCCGCGGCGCGAGAGCACGTCGTGCAGCGCGGACTGCCACAACGACAGGGCGGGGTTCCGGAAGGTGATCAGCTTCCGCTTCGGCATCGCTCCAAAGCTGGGGAGCGACCGTCCCGGAGAAAAGGGGCATGCGAGCCCTCGGCCGCTACGTGGCGTGAGGGGGCTGCTCGGATGCGCAGAACGCTGTGAGCAGATGCCCCTGGAGCTCCCGCCACTCGCCGTGTGCCGTGAGTCGCTGGAGGTCTGCCTCCGCCAGCTCGGTCACGCCGAGCTGGGCCTCTGTGCGTCTCTCGATGGCCACCTCGAGGAAGCCCACGTAACGCTGCACGTACGGGTCGATCGCCTTGTAGAGCGCCTCCTTCGCCGAGAAGCGGAGCAACAGCTCGTGCCACTGCTCGTTCGGTGGAAGTTGCTCGAGCGCTTCTCGCTCGCGGGGCGTGAGGATGCGTCCTGCAAGGTGCAGCCGCGGCCGTGTCTCGAGCTCCTCGACGTCGACGCCGATGCGTGCTCCGCGGTCCGGCGTAACCAGCGCGACCGCCAGACGCGCCTTGTGACTCACCGAGCCGACGAAGCCGCGCGGCAGGATCGGCGCCCCCCGTGCATTCGGGAGAAGGGGAAGGTCGGAGGGGCCACCGATTCTCCGCAGCGCCTCACGCAGCGCCACGCGTCCACCCAGCCAGGTCCGCCGACGCAGGTCCCCGTAGCCGACAGAGAGCCGCCACTCCTCCGGATGGATCCCCGAGGTCGATTCGGGGATCTCGTCCGGGAGCTCCACGCCGACGCAGAGCCCGTCCAGGAGGGGCAGGGTGAAGGCAATGGTGAGGCCCGTGCTCATCACGCCTTCGCCGGGACCGACGTCGGATCCGCCACGAGGTGCGGGATCTTGAGCTGGGCCTCCGCGCTGCCCGCGGCAACCTTCTCCTGGCGGAAGCGGTCGTAGCTTCCATGTGGCAGGCGGCGAACCTCCAGCGGCGCGAGGTGCCCGCTGCCGCGCAGCCTCGAGTACTCGATCGCGTTCTTCGCCAGTGCCACGTCGACCGCGTCGCGGAGCCGGGAGAGCGCGTCATCGGGCGTTCCGGGAGTCGGCTCGAAGAACAACGCGTAGTGGGGCCGCTCGCCACCGACGACCGGCGCGAGCGTGAAGCAGGTCGCCTCGACCCGGAGGTCCGTCATCGCGGCGCCGACCGCGCGGTTGACCAGATCCTCCTCGAGCTTCTCTCCCAGCAGGTTCGAGGTCGCGCCGCCCTTGCGGACGAAGCGGATGCGCGGTGTTTCCTCGTAGCGCCCACACATCTCGACCAGGTCGTTGAGCAGATACCGGTACAACCCGGCCGAGTTCGTCACGACGATGTAGTAGCGCCGGCCGTCCTCCAGCGCCCACGCGGGAATCGCAGTCCTGTCGCCCCGCTCGAACGCGCTCTCCTCGATGAACTCGAAGTAGTGCGAGGTGATGGAGAGCGCGCCACCGGGCTCGCTCTCACCCATCGGGATCGAGCACCAGCCTTCGCATGCGGCGTAGATCGCATCGCGGACCGCCACGTCGGGACCCAGCCTGCGCTTCAACTCGGGGATGTAGAGCGCGGCGGTCGAGGTGTTCCAGCAGTAGACCAGTTTCAGCAGCGGCCACGCCTCCTGGACCTTCTCCTCTTCGGGCGCCCGGGAAGCGCGCTCCAGGCGGGCGGCAACATCCGGCCGGGCACCGGTCCATTGCGCGAAGGTGGCCCGCTGCTCCGGAGTGAGCACCAGCCAGTCGGGGAGCTGACCTCGACGCAGGTCGCGCGCGAGCTCCGGCGCCAGCTCCGCCAGATCACGAAGCAGGTAGACGATGGGCGCGGGGAAGATGCCGCCAATCAGCGAAGGGTTGCCCACCGTCGCCAGCCAGAGCGCGAGATAGCTCCGGGTGCGCAGGTCCTTCACCTCGAACAGCTCGTACGGCCACGCGTAGATCGAGCGGACGATGGGTGGAAGTTCGGTGAAGTTGAACCCGCTCATCGTGCCGATGCCGTTGCCGTCCGGCGCGGTGCCGACCTGGCGCGAGCCCACGAAGTACAGCGCGCGAGAGAAGAACGCCGCGGGGAAGCTGCCGTAGAGGTGCCAGAGCGCGACGTGCAGCGTCTTCTGGAACTCCACGCGATAGCTGGGGGTGATCGGCACGTGCTTCGCGCCGCCCGTCGAGCCGGTGGTCTGCGCGTAATACAGCGGCGCCTCGGCGGTGAGCAGGTTGCGCTCGCCGCTCATCAGCCGGTCCACCCAGGGCGCCAGCTCCCGATGGGTGATGATCGGCGCACGCGCCGCGTACTCGCTGGGCGAGGTCCCGCCATCGACCCCGTGAGTCCGTGCGTACTCGGTGGTTGCATTCCGCCCGAGGATGTCGCGAAGCCGGGCTCGCTGGGCCTTCTCCGGATCGCGCGCGGCGAGGGCGAACTCCGCGGCCGGGCGGAGCCGGGACATCTGACCGAGAAAATGGAGCAGGGCGGGAGGAGGAGGCATCGTGGCGCCAGCCTATACTCAGCTCGGCCTTCGCGCCCCTCCCCATGGTCCTCGGAACGCTCGCACTCTTCGTCGTCTCACTCGGGTACGGGGTGATCGTTCCGCTCCTTCCGGAGCTCGCTGGAGCGGGCGATCAGCACAGCGCGCGGATGATCTCGGTCGTGTACGCGGCCTATGCCGCGGCCAAGATCGGCGCGCAGGTCCCGGGGGGCGTCCTCGTGGATCGGAGAGGGCCTGATCGCGTGCTTCGGATCGCGATGGTCCTGTTCACGCTGTCGCTGATCGGGTTCCTCTTCCGGACCGACCTGATCTCCTTCGCGTTGCTCCGCGCACTGGAGGGAATGGCGACCGGGCTCGTGTATCCAGCCGTGTTTGCGCGCGTGCTGCAGGGGCGCGGCGAGCAGGGATCGGGAAAGCGGATCGGGCTCGTGGTGGGGATTGGCACCAGTGGCCTGCTCGCAGGTCCCGCCCTGGGCGGTGCGCTCGCAGGACTCGGACCGCGGGTGCCGGTGGCGGTGGCGTCGGCGGCGGCCGTGCTCGTGACCGTTGCGGCGTTCGCGTTCCGCAGCCCGGCTGTCGCGCCGGTCGCTGCCGTCAGGTCACGCACCGTCCGCGAAGAGTTTCGGTTCATCCTCGGTCTTGCTGCGAGCCTCGGCTTCATCGGTCTCATGCTGCCGATCGCCTTCAACAAGCTCACCTTCAGCGCGTTCCAGGGACTGCTGCCGCTCTACGGCCCTTCACAGCTCGGGCTGGGTACCCGTGGGGTGACGGCGATGTTCGCGCTCACCGGGGTGTGCTTCGGGGTCGCGCAGGGCGTGGGCGGCTGGCTGGCGGACCGGGTCGATCCGCGGCGGGTCGTACTGGTCGCGACCGTGCCGCTGCTCGTTGCGTTGGGGGTGCTCGCGTGGGCGGGGGAAGTTGTCGCGTTCTCAGTGGCCTACGCGGCGTACATCTGCTGCTCGTCGATCATCTTCACCGCGACGATGAAGCACGCGGCCCGCGTGCACGGGACCGATGACACATACGGGGGCGTGTTCGGTGTACTTGGTACGCTCACTGACTTGATGACCATCGCGGGGCCGCTGCTGTTCCTGAACGTCTACGGCACGCGTCCGCATGCCGTGTTCCCGGCGATGGCGGGGATCGGAATAGCCTTTGCCCTCGGATACGTGTGGCTGGGACGAGGGGCGTCGCGGCGAGATCCGGTCACGCAGGTGGAGTAAGCGGTGGACTGGCGCTTCGGCTCACGTCGAGAGCCGTTCCACGGCGAGTTCGACGAAGGTCCGCACCCGAGCGGTGAGGAAGCGCGAGGTGGGATGCAGGAGCCAGATTGAGCCCGCATCTGCTCCCCACCCGTCGAGGACGGATACGAGCCGCTTTCGTTTCAGGTCCTCGGCGCACACGAACTCCGGCATCAGGGTGATGCCCAGGCCGGCGCGAACCGCAGTGTGCGCCATGGCGAGGCTGGTGGTGCGCATGCGGCCCGTGACCGGCACCACGAGCTCTCCTTTGCCTCCCGAGAACGGCCACCGCGCCGGCGAGCCCGGAGAACCGACGACGATGCAGTCGTGGTTGCGCAGGTCCTCGGGCGTCCGGGGCGCGCCGCGTCGCGCGAGATAGGACGGACTCGCACAATATCGGATGCGAGCGGGGCCAAGTTCCGTGGCCGTCAGCCCGGGAGCGTCGACTCGACCGATGCGGAACGCAACGTCGAAGCCCTCCTCCAGCAGATCCACGTGACGTCGGGTGAGGACGACCTCGACCTGGACCTCCGGCCAGCGCCGGGCGTATTCGACGACCACACCGGTCACGAAGGCTTCGCCGAAAACGGGATCCGCGGTGACCCGCAGTACGCCCCGCGGAACCTGCTTCGCATCCGTCACCGACCGGTTCGCTTCGTCCGCGAGGCGGATCACCTCGGCGCAGCGCTCTGCGTAGGCGGCACCGACATCGGTGAGGTGCAGGCGGCGGGTCGTGCGGTGAAGCAGTTGAACATCGAGCTCCTGTTCGAGTTCGGAGATCCGCCGGCTCAGCGTCTGCTTGGGAATCCCGAGCTGCCGAGCGGCAGCGGTGAAGCTCTTCGCCTCGGCGACCTTCGCGAACAGGCGCATGTCTTCGAGGCGCATTGTCACACTGGTAGGACAATGGGTCTCAATCTTCAAGGATTGTCTCTGCGTGCCCATGGCACTACAGAAGGCGCATGGGCATCGACATCCACACGCAGGTCCTGATCCGACGTCCACGTGCCGAGGTGGCCGCCTACATGTTCGATCCAGCGAACGAGGCGCGCTGGACCACGGGGGTGGTGGAATCGCGCCCGCTCACGCCGGGACGGCTCCGGGCGGGCTCGAAGGTGGAGCGCGTCACGAAGTTCCTGGGACGCAAGTTCGGCTACGTCTACGAGGTCGTCGCCGCCGGAGGGGACG
>JBAWAM010000684.1:0-11732 GCA_049589315.1 Myxococcaceae bacterium | reverse complement strand
GGGAAGGACGGGGGGCTGGATGGGAAACGAGAACTTCGAAGTGGCAACTCAGTCCGGACTGGTGGCTGCGCGCCAACTACGAGATTTCGGGCTCAACAAGACCGACATCCACCGCGCGAAGGAGGCGGGGCACAGGTGGGACCCCGAGGGAACAACTGCTCCTGTTCGGGACGGGCTGAAACGTTTTCGAACCAGAATGTTCGCGCCGCCTGGACGAGATGGTGTAACCCCGCGGAATTCCGTGCCAGACCTACGGCATGGGCCTGTGTGTCGGGGTTCTGGTCCGAAATCGTTGCATCGGACTGTCCGTCGGCCGGGCGGATCGTGGGTCAGGCGCCCGGAAGCGGGCTCAAGGGGCGGGCAGGCAGGCGCGAGGTCGGCGTCCGGGGAACTCGAGGTCGGCGGAGCGAACGGGCCCGGGCGGATCGTTGCGCGCCCCTGCCTTCTCTTGTAGGTCGTGCCGCTGCGGGGTCGGACACCGGGCTGCTCGGCTGGTAGGGCCGGACCGGGAGCGCTCAGGAGGGCGTGCTTCGCGATGCGGCGCCTCTTATGTTCGCTTGACCCGCGGAAACCCATTTTTATAATAGACCTTGCTGGTCCACATTGGTGGGCAGGTGTACGACCTGCGCAGCCGGGCCAGAGGAAAGCTGCCGATGCTGAAGCTGCCGATCTACATGGACTACCACGCCACCACCCCGATGGATCCACGGGTGCTGGACGCGATGCTGCCGTACCTCAAGGAAGACTTCGGGAACGCTGCGTCCCGGAATCACGCGTTCGGGTGGAAGGCAGAGGCGGCGGTGGAGAAGGCCCGCAAGCAGATCGCGGAGCTGATCGGCGCGTCGGACAAGGAGATCGTCTTCACCAGCGGCGCCACCGAGTCGGACAACCTCGCGCTCAAGGGCGTGATGGAGTTCTACCGGCACAAGGGCGACCACATCATCACGGTCAAGACGGAGCACAAGGCGATCCTGGACACCTGCAAGCGCCTCGAGCGGCAGCGGCAGGACGCGATCGACGAACTCCGCCGCCTCCGGCTGTCCGAGCTTGCGAACGAGAACGTGACGGCCCAGAACGTGGGCAAGTACGCGTCGAAGTTCGACCTGGAGAAGGACGAGGTCTTCCAGCGCTGGATCCAGGACGTCGCGCACGGCGCGCGCGTCACCTATCTCGACGTGAAGAAGGACGGGCGGATCGACCTCGACGAGCTCCGCGCGGCGATCACCGACAAGACCGTGCTGGTCAGCATCATGCTGGCCAACAACGAGATCGGCGTCATCCAGCCGGTGAAGGAGATCGGCAAGCTCTGCCGCGAGAAGGGCGTCCTCTTCCACTGCGACGCAGTGCAGGGCGTCGGCAAGATCCCGTTCAACGTGGACGAGGCGAACGTCGATCTGGTCTCCATCTCCGCGCACAAGATGTACGGCCCCAAGGGCGTCGGCGCGCTTTACGTGCGCCGCAAGCCGCGGGTCCGCATCGCGCCGATCATCGACGGCGGCGGTCACGAGCGCGGAATGCGTTCGGGGACGCTGAACGTCCCGGCCATCGTGGGCTTCGGGGCGGCGGCGGAGCTCGCGCGCAAGGAGATGGCCGAGGAGTCCCAGCGGCTCCGCGCGCTGCGCGACCGACTCTACAAGCACCTGTCCGACGACCTCGACATGCTCGAGGTGAACGGGTCGCTGGAGCACCGGCTGCCGGGCAACCTCAACATCTCCTTCGCCTATGTCGAGGGCGAGGCCCTGATGATGGCGATCAAGGACGTCGCGGTGTCGTCGGGTTCGGCGTGCACCTCTGCGTCGCTCGAGCCGTCGTACGTGCTCCGGGCCCTGGGCGTGGCGGAGGATCTCGCGCACTCGTCGATCCGCTTCGGGCTCGGCCGGTTCAACACCGAGGAAGAGGTCGACTACGTCGGCCGCCTGGTGAGCGAGAAGGTGCAGAAGCTGCGGGCGATGAGCCCGCTTTACGAGATGGCTCGCGAAGGCATCGATCTCAAGTCGGTGGCCTGGGTCGCCCACTGACCGCCGTCCCGGCGGGTTGAAAGAATTGAAGGAGTCACCTCATGGCGTACAGCGACAAGCTCATTGACCACTACGAGAACCCCCGCAACGTGGGGACGCTCGACAAGGCGGACCCGAACGTCGGAACCGGGCTCGTCGGCGCGCCCGCCTGCGGTGACGTGATGCGCCTGCAGCTCAAGATCAGCGACGACGGCGTGATCGAGGACGCCAGGTTCAAGACCTTCGGCTGCGGTTCGGCGATCGCCTCCAGCTCGCTCATCACCGAGTGGGTGAAGGGGAAGTCCGTCGACGACGCAATGGCGATCACGAACAAGGACGTCGCTCGGGAGCTGTCGCTTCCGCCGGTGAAGATCCACTGCTCGGTCCTCGCCGAGGACGCGATCAAGGCAGCCATCGCCGACTTCAAGAAGAAGCGCGAAGAGCGGCAGCAGAAGCAGCAGCAGGGGTAAGTCGACATGGAAACGCCGCAGACCACCCAGACGCCGCCGCAGCAGCCGGCGAAGCCCCAGACGAAGGGCTTCGCGGTCAGCGAGCGCGCCGCACAGCAGATTGCCCGGCTCCGCAACGAGCGCGGCACGCCGGAGGCGGGGCTGCGGATCGCGGTGAAGGGTGGCGGCTGCTCCGGGCTCACCTACTCGATGGAGTGGGTCGACACGCCGAAGGAGCGGGACAAGGTGTTCGAGCGCGATGGCGTGAAGGTCTGCCTGGACCCGAAGAGCTTCCTCTACCTGATGGGCTCCGAGCTCGCGTACCACGAGACGCTGATGGCCTCGGGGTTCAAGATCGAGAACCCGCGGGTGAAGTCGGAGTGCGGGTGCGGCGAGAGCTTCGCCATCTAGACGGGTGGTCCACGTGGAGTGCTGGAACTGTCAGGCCGAAACGCACGGGGCGGCGTTCTGCCCCGCGTGCGGCCGAATCGGCCCTCGGGCTCCGGGCGCAACCCACTTCGACGTCTTCGGCATTGCGCCCGGATACGACGTGGATCTGCCGGCGCTCGAAAAGCAGTATCGCGATCTCTCCCTCAAGCTTCACCCGGATCGCTTCACCCAGGCGGTCGCGCGTGAACGGCGGCTGTCGCTCGAACAGACGGCCGCACTCAACGAAGCCTGGCGGGTGCTCAAGGATCCGGTGCGCCGCGCCTTCTACCTGCTGCGACTGCACGGGGTGAACCTCGAGGAGGAGCAGGCCGCGGAGCGGGCGAAGATGCCCATGGAGTTCCTCGAAGAGGTGATGGAGCTCCGCGAAGCGCTGGCCGAGGCTGCGGCAGAGAAGGACCTGGGCAAGGCGCAACAGATGGCCGGTGACGTGGAGAAGCGGCGCAAGGCCTCGCTGGAGGAGGCGGTGGCGCGGCTTCGCACGTTGCAGCAGGACCCGAAGGACGAGGCCGCACGAACGAAGGCCTCGAACGCGCTGGGCCGGGTACGTTATTTCAGCCGCTTCCTCGAAGAGGTCGAGGCGATCGAAGAGGAGGCATTGTCGTGAGCGGTTTCCTTCAAATCCACGATCCCCTCAAGCCGAAGGGCGTTGCGGTCGGCATCGACCTGGGGACGACCAACTCGCTGGTGACCGCGGTGATCCAGGGCAAGCCGAAGGCGCTCCCCGCCGACGAGGGCGGAGAGCTGCTCCTGCCCTCGGTGGTGCACTACGCGAGGGAGGGCGGCGTGATCGTGGGCAAGCGCGCCCGCGCGGTGGCGTCCGAGCACCCCACCGACACGATCGTCTCGGTGAAGCGCTTCATGGGCCGCAGCCCGGATGATCCCGAGACGCGCAAGCTGGGTCCCTACAAGTTCGTGGGCGGCGCGAACCTCGTCCGCTTCGAGGTCGCCGGCGGCGCCCCGGTCACGCCGATCGAGGTGTCCGGCGAGATCCTCCGCGCGCTGAAGCGCCGCGCGGAAGCCTATTTCGCTGGACCGGTGGAGCAGGCGGTCATCACCGTTCCTGCGTATTTCGACGACTCGCAGCGGCAGGCCACGCGCGATGCAGGCCGGCTCGCAGGGCTCGAGGTCCTGCGCCTGGTCAATGAGCCCACCGCAGCCGCGCTCGCCTACGGACTCGACAAGGGCAGCCAGGGCACCTACGCCGTCTACGATCTCGGCGGAGGCACCTTCGACATCTCCATTCTCAAGCTGGTCGAAGGCATCTTCGAGGTGAAGTCGACCGCCGGCGACACCGCGCTCGGCGGCGACGACTTCGACCGCGCCATCGCCCACCGGGTGCTGGAGAGGATGGGCACCTCGGCGCCCTCTCCTTCGCTGGTGCAGGCGCTGATGGCGGAGGCGCGGCGAGCGAAGGAGGTGCTCACGCAGCAGGACAGCGTGGAGCTCCGCCTCGAGGGCCACACCCAGACGTTCTCCCGCGCCGACTTCGAGGAGTGGGTACGACCGATCATCCAGCGGACCGGCATCGCCTGCCGCCGCGCGATGAAGGACGCGGGCGTCACCGCCGAGGACATTGACGGGGTGATCCTCGTGGGTGGCTCCACGCGGGTCCCCGCCGTGCGGCAGTTCGTGGCGGACCTCTTCAAGAAGGAGCCGCTGGGCGACATCGATCCGGATCAGGTCGTGGCCCTGGGCGCGGCGGTGCAGGCGGACCTGCTCACGAACAAGGAGCGCGAGGACGAGGTGCTCCTGCTCGACGTGCTCCCGCTCTCCCTTGGCCTCGAGACGATGGGCGGGGTGGCCGAGAAGGTGATCCAGCGCAACACCACCATCCCCACCGCGGCGGCGCAGGTCTTCACCACGTTCAAGGACAGCCAGACGGGGATGGACATCCACGTGGTCCAGGGCGAGCGCGAGCTCGTGCAGGACTGCCGCTCCCTCGCGCGCTTCACCCTCTCGGGCATCCCGACGATGCCGGCCGGCATGGCCCGTGTCGAGGTCCGCTTCGAGGTCGACGCCAACGGCATCCTGTCGGTGTCGGCGAAGGAGCAGGAGACCGGGGCCGAGCAGAAGATCACGGTGAAGCCGACCCACGGCCTCACCGACGAGCAGATCGAGCAGATGCTGCTCGACTCGATCGAGTACGCCGAGGACGACATCCAGGTCCGCCAGCTCCGCGAGCAGCAGGTGGACGCGGAGCGCGTGTTGGCCGACCTGCGGCGTCAGCTCCAGGAGAACGGGGCCCTTCTCGACGCCGCCGAACGGGCGACGGTCGAGGCCTCCGCCGCAGCGCTCGAGGAGAAGGCGAAGGGAACGGACCACCTGGCCATCAAGAACGCGATCGTCGCGCTCGACGAGGCCACCCGCCCGTTCGCGGAGCGGATCATGAACCAGGCGATCCGGGGCGCCCTCGAGGGGCACTCCGTCGACGAGTTCCAGGGCTGAGGAGATCGCCGTGCCCAAAGTGCATTTCCAGAGCCCGTTCGACGACGTGACCGTCGAGGTCGAACCGGGGACGACCCTGCTCGAGGCCGCGGAGAAGGCGGGGGCCCACGTGGGCCACTCGTGCGGCGGCGTGTGCGCGTGCTCGACCTGTCATGTCTGGGTGAAGCAGGGCCTGGAGTCGCTCTCCGACCAGGAGGACGACGAGATGGACCGCCTCGACATGGCCTTCGACGTCCGGCCGAACTCGCGCCTGTCCTGCCAGTCTCGGGTGGGGACCGAGGACGTGGAGATCCAGGTGACCGAGGAGTCCCTCACCGCCTCGCTGGATGAGGACCCGGCCGAGCGTCACAAGCTCGAGGCCGAGGGGCGCTGGCCGTTGAAGTAGGTCGTCCGGGCAGGGAAATTCGCCCGAGAACGACTGCGTTTCACATTCGCATTGACGGGCCGGAAGGACGCACATATAAGGCCCGTCCGCTGCAACTCATCACCCGCCCAGGTGGTGGAATTGGTAGACACACCAGATTCAGGGTCTGGCGGTGGCAACACTGTGGAGGTTCGAGTCCTCTCCTGGGCATGAAAAAGGGATCCGGTTCGCCGGGTCCCTTTTGCTTTTGCGGGGCGCGCTCGCGACCGGACTGGACTACGCCGGGGCCTCTTCGATCTCCTCGGCCACGTGGTGCACCTCTTCCTTCGCCTTGCGGGAGCGCCGGATGAGCTCGCGCCAACCGATCCGGCGCATCCACACCGACACGGCTCCGATGGAGATCTGGGTGAACAGGGTCGAGAGGTGGGTCAAGGTCGCGTAGACGGCCGCCTCCTCCGCGGACGCGCCCAGCTTCCGCGCCATCCAGCTGGTCACGAAATAGTAGACGCCCATCCCCACGGGGATCCCGGGGGTGGACTGTCCCAGGGCGATTGCCCCGAGGATCAGCGCCCCGGCCCAGAAGCCTCCCTTCAAACCCATTCCGGCCAGTCCCGAACCGTATGCGGCGGCGTTGGCCACCACCGGCGGAATCGAGAACAGGAACGCCACCGCCAGCCCGCGGAAGGAGCGCGCGGACCCGAGCCCCTCCCCTACCTCGACCAGGATCACCTGGAACTTCGGGAAACGGTGCTTCGCGTGCAGCCACGCCGCGATCCGGCCGGCGAAGTGCGCGAGCATCACCACGAGGACCACCAGGCCGAGGCAGAGGAGCGCCGCGCCCTGCAGCGCGCCGCCGAACTCGTCGAGGATCTCCCCCAGGCCCACCAGCGACAACGCCGCGAGCAAAATGAGCGCCGCGAACTCGAGCAGCTTGCAGACGGCGACCGATCCGAGAGAGCAGACGAAGGGAATCTTCTGGCTGCGGCTCATCAGGAAGGCTCGGATGAAGTCCCCCAGTTTTCCGGGCAGCGCGTTGTGGGTGAAGGCGCCGATCGCCACAAGGTGGTAGCGCTCCTTGAACGGCACCTTCTTGGGAAGCGTGCGCCCCCACTGGAGGGCGCGGAGCGGAATCAGCGAGCCGCTGAGGAGAATGAACACCAGCAGCCAGTCGAGGTGGCTGGGAATCTCCGCGAAGAACTCGCGGAGCGAGAAACGCGGCGTGAGCAGCGGGCCCGGCCCGGTCAGGTTCCAGCGGAAGAAGACGGTGGATAGGAGCAGGCACGTCAACACGACGCCCAGGATGCCTGCGAGGATCTTCAGGCTAACCTTGCCCTGCGCCCGCCTCCGCATCACGCCTCCGGTCCTCAGTGCCGATACACTTCGGAGAGCTTCTCGTGGAGTTGAGTGGAGTGGCTCAAGCCCCTCAGGTCGAGCGGTGACTCTGCGGGCCACATCACCATGCTCTCCGTCTCTACCCGGGTGAGCCCTCCGTGCGACCCGAACTCCCACGCGAAGCCAACGGTGCCGGTTCCATTCAGCGCCTGCCCGTAGATGACGAGATCGCCCGCGGTGGGCATGTACGGAAGCTCTCGCAGCTGGTCCGCCAGGGCACGTCGTGAGAACCCGCTGGCCAGGGGCGCCGAATCGAGCTCGTCCGGCCCGTACACGCCGCCGCCGATGAGGGCGACACCGCAGTCACCTCGCCGGAGGGCGACGATCCCCAGGTCCGGACTCGTCGCCGCCCGCGCCAGCACGCGTTCGTGCCGCGCGAGGATGTCGCGCCCGTCCAGCGGGGTCTTTCCGCGGGAGAGGTACACGTGCGAGAAGTTGCCGGCCTCGATCACCACCGGCTCCTCGTTCGACGGCGCTGGCTCCAGCGGAGTGCGCCCATCGAGCAGCCCACGGGCGATGCGCTCGGAGATCTTCGCCGGCGCGTCGTCGAACAGCCAGTCCTCCAGTTTGCGCCCTGAACGTCGTTCGAAGGGCGCGCTGTCGACGTGACCGTGGTCCGTGAGGAGCACCAGGTCGTAGGGGTCCTCGACGCTGCGCCCCATCACGTACAGCTCCTCGATGGCCGCATCGGCACGGAGCAGCTCGCGCCGCGCCTGCTTCGAGAAAGGACCGCGCCGGTGCGCAACCTCATCGAAATTTCCGAAGACGAGGTATATGGCCGGCACACCCCGCACCATGTCGATGAGAGCGCGGTTCTCGGCCAGTCCCCAGGCGAGGTGAGTAATGAAGAGCCTGTTCAACAAGAATTCGAACTCGTGCCGGTGGTCGCGGATGTGACCGGTCCAGCGCAGGAGGTCGACGCTCGCGGAGAACGTCTCCTCGAGCAACCGGTGGATGTAGCTGAGGACGTGTTGGCGCTTCACCGCGCGAAGCCCCCTCAGCTGCGAGAGCAGCGCCGGGAGCAGTCGCTTGAGGTGAGCGGCCGAAGGCATCGAGAGCTCGTTGCTCGCCTCGGCGCGGAAGAGCGACAGGTACGCCGTTCCTCCGCCCTCCAGGAGGCTGTCGTGCCCCATCCGCTCCATCCGCTGCTCGATGGAGAGCGCGTGCTTCGGGACGTTCATCCGGATCACCTGCCCCAGCTCGCGGTCGTACCAGTGGTACGCGGGCAGGTTGGGATGGCGCAGCCCGTAGAGGAGCCCCGCCTGGAAGCAGGGCGTGGACGCCGGAGAGCCCCAGAACGCGGTGTCCACGTTGAACGCGCCGGACTTCACCAGCCGCGACAGGAACGGCATCCGATCCGTCCAGATCGCGTGCTCGAGGACGGTCCGTGGGACGCCGTCGAGGTGGACGACGGCAACTCTCCGCCGTGGCGAGCCATGGATGGGATGTTCGATGCTGTGCCCGATCCGCGCGATCGATCGATCAGCCCACGCGCGCATCTGGGGCGTGATGAGCGGCCTGTCCATGCGTTCCGCCTCCCCTCCCCTTCGCCCCAATATGCGGATGGCGCGTTGCACTCTGAACCGAAGGACAGCCGCCTTGGCCAAAGCCGGCCGGCGGACGGGCGGGCGGCCGGGCTTGCTGGCGAGCGCGTGCGCAGCTTCTCCCGGATGCTCCGCGGCGTGGTGCTGGTGTGCGGTTTGACGGCAGGCCTGACGGGGATGGACGAGGCGTTCGCCCAGGTGCCGGAGGACGCGCCCGTCCTCACGCCCGCTCCTGAAGAGAAAGAAGAAGAGGAGAAGAAGGAGCCCGAGGAGAAGGAAGGCTTCGAGGGAATCGGGATCCCGCTCGTCAGCTACAACACCGACCTGGGCTTCGGGATCGGCGCCGTCGGCGGCGCCTATTACTACTCGCCGGGGTACACGCCGTACCGGCACGCGATGTCTGCCCAGTTCTTCCTGACGACCGAGGGCGTCCGCAATCACTACATCAGCTATGACGGCCCCAACCTGCTCGGCCGCGCTCGACTCAAGGTTCGCGCCGAATATCGCCGCGATCTGTTCTTCCCGTTCTACGGCGTGGGCAACGTCTCCGCGCCCGACTTCGATCCCGCCGGGTCCGCGCCACGGGAGTTCGCGTTCGACCAGTTCTACCCGGGTGGCCGGGTGGAGATCACCGCGAAACCCCTCGGAAACACCCACCCGCTCGAGCTGTCGGGGGGCCTCGCGTATCACCAGGTGCGCATCCGACCCTACCCCGGCTCGATCCTCGAGCAGACCCAGCCCGTCGGCATTCAGGGCGGTCACCACGGCCAGGTCGTGGTCGGCGTGACGTGGGACACGCGGGACTTCGAACCCGATCCCATCCGGGGAGGAGTCCAGGAGGTCTCGGTCCGACTCTCCGGCGCACCGACGCTGAGCGACTACGCATACACGGGGATCACGTTGAGCGGGCGGTACTTCTGGCAGCTGGCCCCCAATGTCGTCTTCGCGCAGCGAGTGATGCTCGACGCGCTGTTCGGCGAGGTCCCCGTCTTCGTGCTGGCCGACATCAGCAGCATCGGGATCGAGGGTGTCGGCGGGATGTCGAGCGTTCGAGGGGTTCCCCGCAACCGCTACGTCGGTAACGTGAAGGTGATCAGCAACTCGGAGCTCCGCTTCTACGTCTTCGAGTTCAACCTCCTCGGTGAGGCGGTGAAGATCGGCGGGGTCGGCTACTTCGACGTCGGACGCGTGTGGCACCCGAACGTCGACGACGGGCCCTGGTGGCGTTGGCACCCGGGCGTCGGCACGGGCCTGCGGGTCGCACGGCTGGCAGCGGTCGTGAGGCTCGATTACGCGGTTGCGACCGAAGATTTCCGGCAGGCGGTCTACGTCACGTTCGGGCACATGTTCTGACCACCGCGAACTAGAGCCAGGAGAGGAGCCGTGGCTCGGGCGCGGCCTCGCCCCGGACGCCCGGCTCCAGCGTGAGCGGGAACGCATGGAATCCGCGCGACGCGACCGCCTCGAGGGTGGCCCGCTGGGTCTGCTCGTCCGGCGAGAACAGGATGCACCCGTCGCCGCCGCCGGCCCCGGACATCTTCCCCGCGCTGCCGTGGGTGCGCGCGAGCGCGAGGATCTGGCGCATGGGTTCGGTCTCGAGCGGGCCCAATCCGGACAGCAACGTCTCCAGGCGCTCTGCCGCCTCGGCGATGAGCTCGAAGCGGCCTTCGAGGATGCCGCGCTCCAGCACCTCTCCCCAACTGTCGGACTCGGCCACGAACGACGCGCGTCCGGCGTCGCCCAGCCGCCGCTCGACCTCGGCGATGAGCAGACGCGTCGACGCGCTCTGCTCGGTGTAGGCATAGCTTAGCCAGGCCTTCGGCGAAGGGAGTCGCCACAGGTCGACCGCAGGGCTGCTCGAGAGGGCCGCGGCAAGCGCGCCGGTCCCGGACGCCTGCGCCAGCGACGCGATCTCGTAGCGGCGGTAGCGGACGATGCCGCCGGCGTAGATGGCGGCCACGTCTCCCCCGCTCCCCTTCAGGCCCTGCGCCTTGCCGTGCGCGAGCAGGGACAGCTTCAAGGCATCGAACCGCTCCTCGAGGACGAACCGCGCCGCTTCGGCCGCGAGCACGGTGGCGCGGGCGCTGCCGCCGAGCCCGAGCTTCCTCCCGTTCGGCGCCATGGGTGACGGCGCCAGGGCGAGATCGAAGCCGAGCGCCTCTCGTCCGTGGACGCGGAACGCCTCGTCGAGGGTCCGGGCGACGAAGTGGAAGCCCTCCGGAACCTCACCGCGCCAGTTCACGCCCAGGTGGGTGGCGTGCCCGACGAGCCTTCCCAGATCGAGGAGGATGTGGACCTCGCGATCCTCACGACGACGAACGAAGGCGTGGGTGCGGGGGCCGACCGCGGCGATTCGTGCGGTCCCGCCCCACAGCACGGCGTATTCACCAGAGAGGAAGAGCTTGCCTGGAGCCGAAAGCGCGCGTTGCACGACCCGCTTGTAGCACGCGACTTCAGAACAGGTGTGTGTCGATGATTCGGGCGTCACCGCCGGGATGACAGCGGACGACCTCACGGGCGCCGCAGCTCCGGGCGAGCTCCACCGCGAGATCCTCGTGCGCCGCGTCGGTCAGCAGCACCGGGTTGGGGCCGGCGTCCAGGGTGAACCACACCGGCACGCCGCGCCTGCGCTCCTCCTTCAGCCGCAGGATCAGCTCCAGCGTCGCCGGCTTGAGGTAGCAGAGCGGCGGATCCGCAGCGAGCGCGCTTGCGTGCATGCGCCACGCGTTCCGTTCGGAGAGCTCGCCCAGCGCCGGGAGGTCCCTTCGCTCGATCAGGGCGGCCGCGCGCGCCACCTCCTGCTCGGCATCGGCGGCCCAGGCCGGGTAGTACGGCGACGTCTCAACCGTCGACCGCATCCCGTCGCGCGACTTCACGTCCTTCTCCTCGCGGCTCACCATGGCCACCACGAGACGAAGCTCGGGCCAGTGGTCCGCGCCGAAGAGCTGCTCGGCGAAGCTGTCGCTCCCGTCCGGTGCCTGCCCGCGTCGCCACGCGCACACGCCGCCCTGGATGCTCCGGCAGGCTGAACCGGATCCCAGCCGCGCCAGGATCGACTCCGCCCTCGGGTTCCGCTCCAACCCCGCCGCAG
>JBAWAM010000683.1:0-2769 GCA_049589315.1 Myxococcaceae bacterium | reverse complement strand
GCTCCACGGTCGCCCTGCGCTCGGGGATCGCCCGGCGCTCCACGGTCGACCGCCGCTCGCCGATCGACTTGCGCTCGGCCGTCGGCGTGCGGACCACCGCCTCGGACCCGGTCTCGCGACGGGAGATCCGGGTCTGGTTCGGATCCACGTGGTTGGGCACCGATTGCAGCCTGGGCGCGACCTTCGTCCGATCGAGCTCCGGCGCGGGGGAGCGCGGCGTCCGCTCACTGGAGCGACTCCGCACCGCGATCCGGGTACGCAGCAGGAACGGACCACACTGGAGCGTGTCGATGTTGGCGAGGAGCCGGGGGGCGGGCGCCTGGGGGCGGAGGTGCTTCAGGGCCACGTTCCCACCGCTCACGAGGAGGACCGCGTGATGCGAATCCACGTCCGGGTGGACGAGCCGGATCGTGGCGTCGGGTGCGGACCCGACGACGTAGGTGCCATCGGCCAGGGCGTGGCGGCTCTCCTGCCTGGAGCCGTGGTACACCAGCACCTCGAGCGTCATCGACGGCGAGGGGTTCCGAACCAGCGCGAGGTTAGCGCTCATCGAGGTATCCCTCGATCTGTGAGCGGAAGTTCTCCGGGATCTTCGTCAGGGCTGGGATCGAGAGCTGCTTCCGGTCGTAGAGGTACACGGAGCCGGCCTTGTTCGTCTGGCCCTGAATCGTCCGGTCATCGAAGTCGATGCGCGTGGGCGCCCGGGAGCCGGCTCGGGCCGGTTCCGGCTGTGGATCGGCGGCCAGTGCCGGAGCGCCAGCCACACAGAGGAACAAGAACGTGACGAGCCAAGCGAAAGGATGCGGGGACCCGGGGCACGTGTGCATGCCCCGAGGTGTTACAGGATCTATGCCGGAGCACCGCGACGCGGTGCGGCAGGTCTACGCGCTCTTACAACGGCATGTGAAGCGCCGTGTCACCCTCTGGAGTGTCTCCTTTCAGGGGACACTGGAGTGTCGCTGCTCCACTCCAACTGTCCCACCTGGAAGGCGCCGAGAGGGCGGCCCCGAGGCGATCTGTGCTCTCGGTGGACGGGCACGGATCGTGGAGGGCAGTGAAACACCGTTACAGCCGGAGGGTGTTTCATGTCTCGTCGAATTCAAGTTCCGGTCCGGGCCTGGCTCCCGCTCCTGGCATGCCTGGCCTGCACGAACGCAGATCTGTTTGAGCCGGAGATCCCTCCCGAGCCGCTTCCGGAGGTAAAGCCGAACGAGATCCGGGGCACCTTCTGTGTGGAGGACCCGGCCACCATCGTCTTTCCGCTGAAGATCTGGTTCGTCATCGACGACTCCGGGTCGATGGCCACCAGCGACTCGAACCAGCGGCGGTACTCCGCGGTGAAGGATCTCGCGACGAATCTGGCACAGCCGGACCGACGGTTCTTCGGGGGCGAGACCTTCGCTGACAACGGTGCGTCGCGCTTCTCCAACCCCCGCTTCACAGATGACGTCAAAGCCTTCAATGCGATGGTGGACGGCGTGACGAACCCGGGGAACGGGGCCACGCCCTACCTGAGCGCGCTGAACGTCACCTACGACGAGCTGTTCGCGGACATCCGGGAGAACGCCAGCATGGCGCGGCGAACCCGGTACGTGATCATCTTCCTCTCCGACGGCAACCCGACCGACAGCGGCGAGTCGGAGATCATCGCCGCGACCCAGACCATCATGGGCCTCTCGTCCAGCGTGGGTGGCATCACCCTGAACACCGTGTATCTGGGCGGTGGCAGTGACGTGGCCGAGGCGGTTCTCCAGAAGATGGCCGAGGTCGGAAAGGGTCTGTACAAGTCCTTCCCCAACGGCGACGCCCTCGACTACAGCGGGTTCGACTTCTCCTCGATTCGGCGAAACTACATCCACCGCAAGTTCTTCTTCACCAATCGAAGCAGTCTGCCGACGCCCGAAGGGCCCCAGGTCGACAGCGACGAGGATGGCATCGAAGACGCGCGCGAGTTGGAGCTTGGGTCGGATCCCACCGAGAGGGACACGGACAAGGACGGCTGCAGCGATTTGATGGAGGGCAGGGTCGGATGGAATCCGCTGGTGCCGGGCAACACCAACAACGAGTGCACCTGCACCGCGGTGGAGGCCCGTACGGACACCGACGGGGACGGCCTCACCGACTGCGAGGAGCGCTGGATCGGCACTGCTTCGACCGACCCGGACTCGGACATCGGCAAGGAGAACACCCTCGCCGGTGACCTCGTCCCGGATGAGCTAGACTTCATCTACCTGAACAACGCGACCCTGCCGAACGCAGAGGCCGACCGGGATCTCGACGGATACTCGGACCTCGCGGAGTTCGAGACGCACACGGACGTGGGATTCAACGATTCGGTGAATCGGGAACGCATTGCGTACCGCTATCCCGAGTTCAAGCAGCAGGTGGAGAACCCGCGCTGTTACGACTTCCACGTGGAGAACGTGACCCTGTTCCGCACGCTCGCGACAGATCGCCACGCCGCAGGCGAGAACGTCTTCGAGTTCTATCTGGCGCAGTCGGCGCAGGACGATCCCCACGGTGAGCGACTGTTCCGGAAGGCCCGCGTGCTGGTCCCCTACGTGGAGGCGGGCATGAACCTCAAGGTCAACGCCTCCCAGTTCGACACCGTGCTGTCCGCACAGCCCGCCAACTAGGCGGCTCCGGTCAGGCGCTCGCGCGCACGGAAGACCGCACCGGGGCGCTGCCCGCGTCGACCGAAGCCCCCGCTTCGAGCTCGACGCGGTTCCTCCCGGCCCGCTTCGCCGCATACAGCGCCCTGTCCGCGCG
>JBAWAM010000682.1:0-11799 GCA_049589315.1 Myxococcaceae bacterium | reverse complement strand
TTCGAGTGCTCGCCGAGTGGTGGGTGGGCGCGCCCGGCGTGAGTGAACGCGCGCACCTCGAGAGCGCCCAGGCGCTGGCGAAGGCGGCGTGGCCGCTGGCAGGGCTTCGCGCGTTTCATTGGACGCGTGGACGGCCGGCGGATGTCTTCAACGGAGCACGGGTGAGGCTGCTCCCGGTCGAGGAGGAGCGCGCGCTGTTCCGCACCCATCCCTTCGAGGCACAGGGAACGGTCGCACCCGAGCGGCTTCACGAGGTTCTTCAGGCCTGCCTGAGTACCCTCGGAAGACTACCGTTCCGGGTACCGGGAAGGATCGCTGCGGCCTATGCCTTTGCACCGGAGCGCCCGGACGGACAGGGACTGTGCTTCGCGCCGGGAGCCGCGGTGGTGACGCTCCCGTTCAAGCTGGACGGCCAGCCGGGGCCCGCGCACTACGCTGCTTCTCTCGCCACCGGGACGGTGCTGTCGATGGACCCGCGACTCGCCACCGCGCTGGCGACGCTGCAGCGGCCGCTTTCGGCAGAGACACTGTTTGCGACGTTCCCCGCCGAGAAGCGCGCAGCGGCCGCCCGCGCTCTGGTTGACCGCCGCATCCTGAGGGAAGGGACACAGGAGTAGGCCGATGCCGAGAATTCCGCCACTTCCGTTCAAGGCTACCGAAGTTCCGCGTCTCCACCAGCCGGATGCTGAAGTCGTCTGGAGCCCGGACTTCGACGTGCCCGCCATCCTCACGGGCTGCATGACTGACTGGAAGCTCCTCGATGAGATGGAGGCCTCCGGATCTCACGAGGCGAAGGTGGCTGCACTCTCCAGGCTGTTCGGAGCACAGGAGATCAGGTTCTCGACCCTGCCGAAGGAGTCCGGCGGAAACCACGACTACCGCGATCCACAGATGCGGGCCGAAATCGTCGACTTCCCAGACCAGAGCTCTCCGTTCGATGCGTTCGCCCAGCGACTCCTCCGGAGCCTCAATGGTGCCTCGGACGAGTACGTCTACATGAGGTCGTTCCGCCCGCCGGTGGACTCTCCGGTCCGGAGCGCCATGGGCAGGGACGTGTTGCCCTTCTTGAGCGGAAGGGAACCGACGCGTGGTGTGTGGATTGGCTCTGAGGGTCAGGTCGTCAATCTGCACTACGACGACTTTCACAACTTCATCTGCGTCGCCAGCGGCGTGAAACGTGTCACCATGTTTCATCCGGGCCTCCTGAGATACATGTACCACGCGCCCTTCGATCGGATGGTGAGCTCGGTCTGCCACAGCCACGTGCGCCTCCTGGATCCTGATCTGCATCGCTTCCCCATGTTCGAAGCGGCCCTTTCGGAGGCGCACGTCGCCACCGTCAAGGCAGGAGAGGTGCTCTTCATGCCCCCCTATTGGTGGCACCACGTCGAATCATTCGACCTCAGCGTGATGGTGAATTCGTGGGTGCTGCTTGCGCCGATCGACATCTACGACCAGTTGTATGAACACCTCACCGGGGCCATCAAACTGTTCGCCCGGATCGATCCCGGGCAGCGGCGGGCGCAGCAGATCGTCTACGCCAGGGAGGTGTTCTCATACCCCCAACCGGCTGCGCCGACAGCCGGGCATGGCGACGACGTCCTATCGAAGCACCTGCGCGAGACCCGGGAGTTCGTGGCGAAGCTCCCGCGGCCCGTTCGAGCGCAGTTGGAACGGTACTACGATCAGTTCGTATTCCAGGTACACGGGGAGCCGTTTCCCGCTCAACCCGGTGAGTTCGCAGCCATGGTCGAGCGAAATGCATCCGAGTCCACGTACTTCAAGAGGTAGCGCGGAGAAGGACCGGGCAGCGAATGGACGTCCTCGAGCAGCGACACGCGTCGAAGCGCAAGGAAGCGGAACCGGGTCGGGGCGCTGCTGTCCGCATCCGCCGTGAGTTTGCCGGCAGGCTCCGGGAGCTTTCGCGTCGCGGACCTACCTGGTTGGCCGTCATGCACCTGGCGCTGCACGGTGCCCTCGCCGTGGGTACGGCAGCCCTGACGGCCTGGATGATGCGTCGCGACGCGGTGCTGGGCTGGGTGCTGTATCCGGTGACCGCCTTCTTCATCGCCACGCGACTTCGAGCGCTGGGCAACATGCTCCACGAGGCCAGTCACTGCGCGCTCGTCGATGACCGTGACGCCAACGTCAAACTCGGCCAGCTCCTGGCCATTCTGGATTTCAGCTCCTACGACCTCTACACCCGGGAACACATCACCCATCACGTCCATCTCGGCGATCCGGAGAAGGACCTCGACTTCGCGCCGCGGCGGCGTTTCGGCTTCGATGAACCATCGCCCCGGTTCGTGCACAGGCACCTCCTGCTTCCGCTGACGTTGTTCCACGTCCCCTCCTACGTGCGGCCCATCTTCTTCCGTCGCGAGGACGGACGGATGGTCCAGCTGGGCCGAGCGGCGTGGCTGGTGATACTGGTCGGAACGGGGATCGTCGCAGGCGGGTGGAATCTCCTGCTGTTCTTCGTGATCCCGTACCTGACGGCGTACCAGGTGCTTCGCTACTGGTCGGATGCGATGGATCACGCGGGGATCATCACGGACCCGGAGGAGCTCTACCGCGCGCGCAATCACGTGCTCCCCGGCAGGCTCCTGAACTGGCTGATCTTCCCCCGGAACGACGAGTATCACCTGGTGCATCACCTGTTCCCGGGCGTGCCGACCCGGTCACAGCCGGCGCTCCACAGGCTGCTGCTGAGCGATCCGGAGTACGCAGGTCTCGAGCACCGATTCAGCGGACTCTTCACGTCGGGGCGAGTCCCGTTGAACGTCATTCCCCTGCGCTCCAGCCCCATGCAGGAGCGGCGCAGGGGCGGGGACGCCTGACGACGTCCCGTCAGCCTGCGCGTGCGACCGGCGTCGGGAGCTGAACGAGGCGCTCGGGAAGCGGAAGGTCCTCCCGCGCCGCGAGGATCAGCTCCTGCGTCGGAAGCGGATGACAGCGGCTGTTGGGGAGGCCGACTTCCCGAAGCATGGCGGCGTACTCGGCGAAGGTGAAGAGGTCGCCTTCATTCGTGACATAGCGCCGGAACTGGAAATAGAGGTGGTCGAGCGGGCCATCGCGGTCGGGGTCGAGCACGTACTCGGCAATCACGAGCACTCCCGTGGGCTTCAGCGCACGCGCCGCGCGACCGATCAATCCGGGCACATCCTCGGGAACGAGGACGTTCAGGACCTGTGGAAGGATCACGATGTCGTAGCGGCCCTGCTCGAACGTCTCGGTGAACAGGTTGCCCGGCCTCATCCGCGCCCGGGTGTGCACCTTGACCCGCTCGAGGTTCGCCTGCACCTGGGGAAACACCGACGCTTGATCGAAGTAGGTCACCTGCGCATCGGGGTACGTCGCGGCGAACGCAGCGCCCCAGACGCCCGAACCGGTGCCGATGTCCAGGACCTCGGGATTTTTCGGCCGATGGACCGACGCGAGCGTCGCCGCGGCCTGTCGAGCCAGTCGGAAGTGGCTCGCGAACACGGCGGAGATCTGGCTCGAGTTGTCCGCGTAGAACTCGGCGCTGACCTCCGCGTTCTTGAGGTCCAGGACGAACTCCCCGGTCTTCACCGTCCGATCGAGTTGTGTCAGCGCGTCCCAGTACCGCGCCGAGACCTCGAGTGACCGCACGTAGTAGGGGCGGCCGCGGTCATCGAAGATGGGGGCAGCGCCCTCCGAAAAGCGCCACGGCTCTCCCGGAGCGAGCACGCCCATCCTCTCCAGAACCGACTTCAGCAACGCCAGTCCCTCTGCGGACACCTGCCGGTCCCGGGCGATGTCGGCCGATGAGGCGCTCGCCGCCGCAGCTTCGAAGAGGCCGAGGCGGGATGCTGCGCGCAGCGCGGCCGTCCTCAGACCGCTCACGGCAAAGCGCCGCCAGAGCTCAAGCGCCGCTGTATCGAAGGCGGGGGCCTGCTCCAGGAACACGCGGCGGTAGCGGGTCAGGACTCCTTCGAGGTCTTCGCCGGTCTGGACCACCTGCTCGAGCCGCGCCGCAGGTCCGAACCAGCGGGCCGACTCCTCCAGCTCGAGGCGAACCGGGGCCGAGCCGAGCGGAGTCGAGAGCGCCGGGAGGGCCCGGATCCGATCTCCCGACCGGAAGG
Source organism: Myxococcaceae bacterium (assembly GCA_049589315.1). Classification (GTDB taxonomy): domain Bacteria; phylum Myxococcota; class Myxococcia; order Myxococcales; family Myxococcaceae; genus JBAWAM01. Next base: position 7,693 of record JBAWAM010000682.1, on the reverse strand, counting down.
CGAGCTTCATCCCGAGCAGCATCTCCACCAGCACCCGCACCCCGCGGGGAGAGGCGCCGAGCTCGTGCGCGACGCGACCCTGGTCGACCCCGTCGTCCCCCGCATCGACGATCCGATCCAGCAGCCCCAGCCGCAGCGCGCTGTGGAGGAGCGCCGATTCATTGGATGCATTCCGCGCGTCGAAATGGAGCGACTGTGCAACAGCGTGGGTCGGAGGCGGGAGAGCGGACATGCGCCGCATCGTGCCACAGGCGCGGCAAGACACGGGAAGAGTGATCGAGGTCACCCTGGACGAGCCGGGGCGGCCCGCAGTCCTTCGAAGTCACCGTCCAGCGCGCGGCAGAGATCCCCGATGTCCGGCGCGACTTCGAAGCAGTGCGCCAGCATCTGCAGCCCCGAGAAGTCCGGATTGAAGGGCGCCACCGCCTGGAGCCGAGGGTCGAACCGCGCGCCCCGGCCGAGTTCCTCCTGCACGTACTTCGACATGAGTCCGTGCACATGCAGCAGCGAGCCGAACCACCCCGCCGTCTTGTTGACGCCCTGGGTCTCGGCCTGCTCGCCGAAGAGATACACCGCCACCGTCGAGGCGAGCGTGTTCACGGCCAGGGCGTACGACTCGTAGAACTCCTGATCACTGGTGATGGCCTCATTCGGAGTCAGCGAGTCGAGATCGACGAACCCGCCGCCGACCACCGTGTTCTGCGCCTGGATCGCGAACCCCGTCTCCTGCCGCGTGGTAACTGCGGGCACGTAGCCCAGCGCGAGAATCCGGACGAAGAGCCGGGTCCATCGCTCAACATCGTCCTGGGGCCTGGTGATGGCCTCCGGGGAAGCGAGCCGGAAGTCCCGCACCCGTGGGAACGGCGCGACGGGGTAGTAGTAGACGAAGCAGCCCAGACCGTCGCGGATCAGCAGGTCCACGATCTCTTCGGAGAATCGGGATAGGAACGGAGACAAGGTCTGCTGGAACGCGGCGGCTGAAGCATCGGACCACTTGAAGGCCGCCAGGGGGAGGGGAAGGGCCGGGGCTTCCGCGTACCGTGCCACGAACCGCTCGAAGAGCGCGGAGGCGACTCTGACTTCTTCGAGGGCTTCGCGGCAGGTGAGTGCCATGGGAACCTTGTGTTCCCGGATAGGGAGATAATCCACGGCGGGCATGCTGGCTTCGCGTGCGAGCACCGCCGGGCTGCGTGTTATCGGCAGCAGCTCGTCTATGAGCAGCGGCTCGGTCCCCTTGATCGCGAGATAGCCGCCACCCTGGTCGGGATCGAGCTTCACGAAGAAGCAGCGGCGGTGCCCTTTGGGGCGAACGACCTTGCCCTCATCGAACGGGAACACCGTGGGCGGGAGCAAGACACCGTCCTGTTTCAGCTCAGCAATCACCCGCACGAGATGACGATGCAGCTCTGGAGGCAGCACTGCAGGAAGTTCGGCAACTTCCCAGATACACTCGGCGGGAGCGCGGCGGAGCGCGTTGGTTCCAGGAGGAGTCATGTCGCAGAGATTGTCATCCTGGCACGCGCCAATTCAACTCGAGTTCGAGTTGCTTCCCCTACCGCTCTCGCGGATTGCGTATCCGGTGTTCGATCGTGAAGGGCGTGCCTGTGGCGAGGGCAACACGTCCGGCGCGACGATGGAGCTTGCGCGGTGCCCATACCCGGGACACCGCAAAGAGCTCCCCATGAATGTCTCAGCGCTGCGCCAGGTGACGCAATACTGGCGAGACGTCCTCCCGTGGATCTCCGCGCTGCGGCAGGAGTACCTCGCTCGAGAGCGTCGGTCGACGTTCAACCTCTCAGAGCTGTGGCGGTTCGCGAAGGCGCTCGCGGCTGCCCCCGCGTATCTCGCCCGCCGTGCGCGTCAGCCGATCGAGAACGGCGAGCTGTCGCCCCGGATCGCGGTGCTGTTCAAGCTCGTCCAGGGCATCAACCTCACCATCAATCACCTGGTGGATCCCGGCGGTGCGCGGTTCTGTGGAGAGGTGCCCGAGGGGTTCGTGGCCTGGGCGGAGGACCACGCGCTCTTCCGCTCGGACTCGGGCAGGGTCTGTTCTGGCCCGTCAGGGATGATCGACACGTTTCTCGACGCCTTCTTCGATCCGCGCGCTGTTTCGATGCCGGAGAACCCTGAGGCCAACGAGGACCTCGAGGACGTCCGTGCCTCACTCGACTACGGCCGCTCGATCGCAACGCTCGAGCTCTGCCTCTGGCTGTTCGCAACGCAGAACGAGCTCATCCTTGCCCGTTACGAGGAGGTGCTGTCGGCAGGGCGCGATGCATTCCACGAGGCGGTGGAGACCGTGACCCGGGTTGCGCCGCGGGACACCGATCGGCTCGTCCTGCACCCGTCTCCGGCTCGCGCGCGGGAGCTCGTCCCGGACCTGGGCGCCTGTCTTCGCGACTGGCTACACCGGGAAGCCCCGGGAACCGATCTCATGCCGTTCGAACGATTGTTCGCGGAGCCCGGGGCGCTGGCGAGCATCGAGGACATCGAGGGGGACTACGGGGAGCTCGAAAAGGCTGCGCTCGCCGCATTCACCCTGATCCAACACCGCGTCGCGGCAGCGCGCGGCGGCAGTGAACCCCAGGCGATCACTGCACAGCAGCTGGTCGCGATCCATCCGCGATGCCTTCGCTCGGTGCTCGATGCGTGCCCGGACGTATAATCACTGAATCATGTCCGAGCGGATTCCATCCTTCGAGGAAGCGTTTGCCCCCTACTGGCATGCGGTCGCGTATGCCGAAGACGTTCGCGATCGTCCGGTCCCGGTGCGTCTGCTCGGGCGCGACCTGATCGTGTGGAGGACCGGGGAGGGACTCGCAGTGACGGACCGGTACTGCGCCCACCGCGGCGCTGACCTGATCGGCGCGGAGATCATGGGTGATCGGCTCCGCTGTGAGTTCCACGGCTGGAACTACGGGCGAGACGGACGCTGCGTGCTGATCCCCTCGCAGCCGAACGCGCCCCTTCCGGCCAGGGCACGGATCCAGAGCTACAAGGTAGAGGAGCGCTACGGGCTCATCTGGGCGTGTCTGGAGCCGGAGCCCCGGCTGCCCCTTCCGGACTGGTCCGGATCGATCGAGGCTCCTGGTGCAGGGGTGGTCCGACTCCCCCGGCTCGAGTGGAACATCTCTGCCGGACGCTGGATCGAGAACCTCGTCGACGTGACCCACCTCTCGTGGGTGCATCGAAACACCTTCGGAAACACCGCGCACACCGAGGTCCCGCCCTACGACGTGCAGGTGCTGCCTCAGGGCCTTCACGCGGAGCTGTCGTATCCCGCCGTCTCCCCGGCCCACCGCGGCCCCAGGCCGCGGGTGGATCTGACCCGGTTGAAGTACGACGTGTGGTGGCCATTCTGCGGGCGCCTGGAGTTCAAGCCGACCCTGTTCTTCGAGCACACCATCCACCTCGCCGCGTGCCCCGTCGACGAGGGCCGCATGGTCGGGTTCTACGCCTGCACCTACGACAAGCGCATGACGGTCTTTCCGGAGCTCTGGACGAAGCAGGAGCTGTTGATCATCGAGGAGGACCGCACCGTGCTGGAGCGCCAGAGGTCTCCGGCGCTTCCCGAGCGCTTCGACACGGAGGTCCACGTTCGGGCGGACCGGCTGGGCATCGAGTATCGACGCGGGCTGGCGCAACTTCGCAGCGGAGTTGCCGCCGAGGTGACAATCGAAGGGTAAATTGTACTGCCGTGCGCACTGTGGTCGAATGTCGGATCGATTGATCCCACGTTCCAGAGCCGAGTCGAAGATCGTCGGGCCCGCCACGCGGTCATGTCTCCTCGTGGGCTCGGTCTTCGCCGGCGTGTTCTCAGGGCCGGCATGGGCGAGCTCAAAACGGGGGGAGCTGGACTGGGACGACGTTGCAACAGAGCTGCGGCGGAACGATGTGGCGCGCAAGCCTTCGTCGGAGCCCCCCGGAGTCGTCGAGCCCGAGTCCGAAGAGGACCTGGGCGCGGAGGTGGTCCCCGCCGCATTCGACGAGCCGGAGTCCCCTGAACCGTCGTCCGTGACCGAGTCGCTCGTCCGCACCTTGTCCTTCGGTGGGGCGTATCTGCAGCAGGCGTCCATCTCCGCGCTCCATGACGGCCAGGATTTCTCGTTCGGATACAGCCCGCCCGGGCTCGTGGACCTGTTCTTGAATGCAACACCGACGGAGCATGTCCGGGGATACCTGCTGCTGCGGCTCGGGTTCGATCCCTCGGCCGAGTCGGAGGAGTTGCTTCAGCTGATGGTGGACCAGCTGTCGCTCCGCTTCGACCTCGATCATCAGGTGTTCTTCACCCTGGGGCGGCAGCAGGTGATCTGGGGCCCGGGGATGATCTGGACGCCGACGGACTTCCTCCGTCCTCCGAACCTGACTCCACTGGAGGCCTTCGATCTCCGGACGGGGACGGACATGTTTCGCGTCCAGGTTCCCCTCTCGGGCATCCGGACGAACGTGACCGCAGCGGCGTTCATGGTGCGCACCGCGGAGGTCCCCGAAGCGGAGGAGGAGACGCGCTTCGGCGCAGCCTTCCGCGTGGAGGTGGAGCTTCCCCGCGGCGAGCTGGGCGCCAGCGCGGTCTTTCTTCAGCAACGCCGACCCAGGTACGGGCTCGATCTCGCGATCGGTCTGGGGGAGGTCGACTTCTATTCGGCCATCGCCATGCAGCGGGACACCGAGCGCCGACTCTGGCGTCGCACTGAAGCGGGCTTCGAGCCTCGGGCGTTGAGCTCGCCGGCGTTCCAGGTCATGGCCGGCGCCACCACGCAGTGGCGCCTCTGGGACGTGTATCAGCTCGGGCTCAGGCTGGAGGGGTTCTGGAACGAGCTCGGCTACGTGGACAGCGAGGAGCTGACGTGGCTCGTCGCCAACGGCGATCATGAACCCCTGCGTTCCGGTCGCCTGTATGGCGTGACGCAGCTCTCGCTGACCCGGCGCAGCGCGCATGAGCCCACGCTGCAGGTCTCCATCATGGGCAACATCTTGCAGCGTTCGTTCTTCACCCGCGTCGAGGCGTCCACGGTCGTGGTCATGGCTTTTCGCCTGGGGGTCTTCTTCGAGGCTCCGATAGGACCCGCCGGCAGCGAGTTTCGTTTCCAGACCGATTCCGGGGCGATCTCCGCCGCGCGCCTGGGCGCCTACGGGCGCGTCCAATTCTAAGTATGCACCTGCTCGCCTTCGTCCTTCAGAGTGTCTGGCAGCGGCCTCGAAGCGGGTGGGTCGCGTTGCTCGCGGCAGGTGCTGCCGGACTGCTGACGGCAGGGGTCACCCTGGTCGGCTCGGTGTACGACGGCACCCGCCGCAGCATCATCGAGAGCGGGGCGGGCTACTTCCAGGCCTATCACGCGAGCTCTCCTGACGCGCCGGTGGTCATCCAGGGCGCGGGCGCTTCGCCAGAGCTCCAGCCCATCCCGGATTTCGGCGCGGTCGAGAAAGTCCTGCGGGACACGCCCGGGGTCGTCGAGGTCGTCCCCATGGAGCTCGGGGCTGCCGAGGTGTTCCGGGGGAACCATCTCGATCAGCGGCTTGCCGCGTACCGGCGTCTCCTCGTGGAGCCCCCGTCGGCTGAACGGGACGCCGATCTCGAGCGCAGCACCTCGGACCTGCGCCGACTGATCGCGGCGATCGCCCGCGACGATCGCCAGCGCGACCAGCTCTTCGTCACCGGCCCCTCTGCCGAAGAGGACCGCCGAAGGCTGACGACGGCGACCTCGGACGTCTTCTGGGAGAGGTTCGCCCGCGATCCAGACGCCGGGCTCGAGTACCTCGAGAACAACGTGTCGAAGCAGCTGGGGGAGGGAGAGAGCATTCTCCTCGAATACATCGGCGTGGATCTGGCCACGTTCAGCCGGGCCTTCGACCGGGTGGAGGTCGTCGCGGGCAGCCTTCCTCCGCCGATGACCCGCGGCATCCTGCTGGGACACGCGGCGTACGAGGAGAGCTTCAGGCTCCCCATCGCCCATCGCCTGGATCAGCTGGCCAGGGCCCGCAATGCTGGCGCGTCCATCGCCGGCGACGAGCGGCTGCGTGCCATGCTCGAGAGGAACCTGGCAGAGCTGCCCCGACTCCTCCTCGCCCTCGACGCCACGCAGGTCCGCCGGATCGAACAGGAGCTCAGCGGGTTTCTGGGCGTGAAGGACTCGCCCGAGGCACTCCTCCGCGCGTTTCTCACGCTCGACGACGACACGTTCGACGACCGCCATCGGTTCTTCCTGGAGCGGCTCGCGAAACATCTGCCGATGTACTCGCTGCTGCCCGGAGACATGCTGACGCTTCGGCCCATGAGCGATCGCGCCGGGGTCAGGGTGAAGTTCTACGGGACCATCCGGTTCCGGGGCCTGGGCTCCGATACCGACCGGGTCAACTACATCGGCCTGCTGGATCCGCTGTCCGCCCAGCAGCTGGCGCTTCGACAGACGCGCGAGGAGGCGCAGGAGGCCCTGGCGCTCATCGAAGAGATGGAGCTCCCGCCGCCGCCGGCGATCGACGATCTGGTGCTCGAGCCGGCCAGCATCGACGAGGTGGGTGCGCCAGCGGACGGCGCGGACGCGTTCGAGCCGATCGAGGCATGGCGGGGAACGGGCCCTGGCTACACCACCCCGGAGGTGTACGCGGGCGGGGTGATGCAGGCGGCGATCCTGCTGGCGGAGGACGCCTCTCCGGAGGCGGTTCGCGCGCACCTCCTTGCGAGGGCTCGCGAGGCCGGAATGCCCATCGCGCTGAGCGACTGGAGCCAGTCCGGAGGCATGGTGAGCCAGGTGGTGGAGCTTTCGCGGGTCGTGCTCGCCGTCGTTGCCCTGGTGCTTGCCGCGATCGTGATGCTGGTCGTCCTGTGCGCGCTGCTTCTCATGGGAGGGGAACGCATCGGTGAGGTCGGGACGTTGAGGGCGATCGGCATGCAGCGTTCGAAGGTATTCGGGATGCTCATGATGGAGGGGGCGCTCCTCGGGGGTGCCGGCGCGGTGCTCGGCGCCTGCGGCACGGCGCTGGTCATGGCGTGGGGCTGGAGGGGCGGAATACCGGTATCGGATAGCTCCCTGCAGTTCTTCGTCGGGGGACCCCGGCTCCTGTTCTCCCCGGACCCCTGGCAGGTCCTGGGAGTCAGCGCCTTCGTGGCGTTGCAGGTGGTGTTGGCGGCGCTCTATCCGGCCTGGCGCGGCGGCGCCGTGTCTCCGCGTGTGGCCATTTCGCGAGGCGAGAGCTGATGGCCGCCCGGACCGTGCTCCAGCTCGCGGTGCGACAACTGCTGGCGCAGCGCCGGCGGATGCGCTTCGTCTGGGCCATCCTCGCCTGCTCGACGTTCCTGCTCGTGCTCGTCCAGGCCATGGAGCAGGGCGTGACGGTCGCGCAGCAACACGCCGTCACCAACCTCATCAGCGGTGACGTGAACATCGGCGGGTACTTCAAGATCCACCCGGACACGCTCGTCCCGGTGCTGACCGATGCCCCCCGGGTCCGCGACACGCTGGCACCTCTCATCCCCGCGGACTGCGCGGTTCGTGAGCGAGGTCGGGGGAACGCATTGATGTGGGCGGGGCGTTACCGGTCCAACTCCTTCCTCGTGGGCGTCGATCCTGGGAGTGAGGACTCCCTGTTCAAGCTGCTCGGTCCGACTTCGGGATCCCTCGAAGGGCTGTCGCAGCCTCGTTCCGTCGCCGTGTCCAGCCGCGTGGCGGAGCGGCTGCGCGTGGGATTGGGTGAC
>JBAWAM010000681.1:0-12516 GCA_049589315.1 Myxococcaceae bacterium | reverse complement strand
ACTCGGCGGAGGCCTGGGCGCCGCGCATCGCCAAGACGGTCCCCCGCCATCGCTGCTAGCGGGGGTCGTCCACTTCTTCACTCAGGGCGTGGGCAGCGGCTCCGCGATCGGCAAGGGCGGCGGCGCGGGCGGAGGCATGTCCGGCGGCGAGCGCATGGTCCCCGGACAGTCGGGGCCGGTGTCCACGCCCGTCTCGTCGAAGTCCTGGATGCCGTTGCGGCAGTGGTTGGTGACGAGCCGCTCCAGCGGTTGGGGCGGCCAGTGGGCGGTGAGGACGTGCTCGTTCACCTCGTCGTTGGTGCCGCAGAGGACGGCGCCGCAGAACGGAGCGTCCGGGTCCCGGTTGCACTCGTGGGTGTCCGGGAACCAACGCCGGGTGTTCGCGACGTGGATACCGCACGGGGGATAGGCGCCGTTGTACTCGTCATCGAAGGCGGAGAGCACGTGCACCGCGAAGTGGAGCTGGTGCAGCCACTCGTGCGTGTAGACGCCGTGGTCCGCGCACTGGAACCCGAAGGTGGAGGCGGTGTCGGGAATCCAGGAGAAGCCCGCGCCGCCCACGCCACTGTCCGCGCCGTGGGCGAGCCCGCAGGCCGGCAGTTCCTGGTGCAGGTCCAGCACCGGGTCTCGCACAGCCGGCGTCACGAGGACGAAGTCCGTGTCCCGCGTGAGGAAGGGGAAGATGACGGGCCGCGCATCGAACGGGGCGATATACAGCTCACCGTTTATGACGGGGGAGAGGCTGAGCTCCACGCTGTCGAGCTCATGGATGCGCAGGTCCAGAGTCAGGACCCCCGCCGTCCACCGAGCCACGTCGTCGCGGTAACGCTCCAGCTCGGCGCGCCGGGCGGCCACCTCCTCGTCGGAGAGCCGCAGTTCGAGGCACTGCACCACCTCGGCGGTGGAGATGGCCGGGTCCCCGGGCGGTACCGCGCGGTAGCTGCCGTCATCGGCGAAGAGCACGCGCGGCGTGCCGCTGGAGTCCGACAGGCGCTTGCACGGCGCCGTCACGCACCGGTTGCCGATGTAGCAGGTGGAGATGTCCCGGAAAAGGAAGGCGTCCACGCGGCGCGGGCCCGTGGGCTCTGGCTCCTCGGCCTTCGTCTTCACGCGCAGCCAGAGGCTGGTGACGCGCAGGCCGCCCTTGCCGGAGGTGGTTTTCAGGAACAGCCGCACGCGCAGGGTGCTCGCACTGGCCACGGACAGGCCGGTAAAGCGGTCCTTGAAGTCGCGCCAGTCGCCGCGCAGCGTGTGCTTGTCGCCGCGACCCAGGAGGCGCGAGCCGTCATACACCTCCACCCACGCCCGACCCTTCGAGTCGCGGCGCTTCGCGGTGTAGTGCACCTCCACCTCCGTCACCGTGCCCTCGGGCCCGTCGGAGAAGCCGACCTCGAAAGAGCCGTCGCGGCGCCCCTTCTCCAGCGTGATGTAGCTGCGGCTGGCGTCGTCGTCCGTGCCGTCGTCGATGTTGCGGTGGAGCCGGCGGTTGTCCGGCACTCCCGTCATGTCGTCCCGGTCCAGGTCCGCCGTGGGCACCAGCACGTCCTCGTCGTCCGAGTCGTTCCGCCGTGGCGCGACATCGTCCGGCGGCAGCAGGTCCGGAGCGGGCGCGAGACTCGACGCCTCGGACTTGGGCGCCGGGGCCGGCGCGTCTTCCTCCAGCGCGGGACCGCAGGCCACCACGGTCACTGCGAGCATGAGTCCCAGCCGCCAGCATTGCGCGGGTTTGCTTTGCATGAATTTCCCCCCTCTTCAGGTGTTTCGCCGGAGCGCGTGTCCCGGAACCCCCCTAGGTAGGGCGCGCGCGAGCGGCGCACCACGGACGCGGGGAACGGCGGACTGTCGAGAAACGGTGCTCCGGGCTTCCTCGCCTCCTCGCGTCGTTCGAGCGAGGCGTTGGAAGTCCACCGGAGCGCTGCTCGTTACGGGTACAAATCAAGCGCCAGCGATGGCAGCCGCACTCGTCCACGCACGAGTACGAAAATGAAGCACTACCCCTCCCACTCTTCACAACGATCCTGGTCCGGCCCATGGGAAGAGGCCTCCTCGTCGCGCTCACGCTGTCGTGGTCGTTCGCCGCCTCCGCTGCGCCGGATCCCCGCTGCGAAGGAGGCATCACCCGCGGCGCCGCTCCATCACCGGGGCGGCCGCGGGTTCGACGGCACGCCCGAGATGATCAGCATCACCTTCGGCAGACGATCTCCCTCAGCCGCTCCGCCGCCTCCATGAGCAAAAGCCGCCCCTTCACGTCGACCCCGTCGACCCGTGCGTAGTCTGCCCGAGCGGGAAGTGCCGCGATCACCCGGCTCGCATCATCGACGATCGCCTCCGACGGCACTTCGGGCGCCACGGTGCCGCCGTGATCCATCTGTACGCGGAAGTCTCCCGGCTTCGGGCGCTTCCTCACTGCGTGCGAGAACCGTCCGTCGAAGAAGACGAACGACCACTCCCCCTCAGTCGTGATCTCCGGGAGGTAGCGCTGCACGAGCACATCGCCGGCTTCGCGCTGTCGCCCGCCCAGTCTTTTCGGCAGCGGCGTCCCTGAGTGGCCAGCGATTCGCCGCGCAACGTACCACGTGTCCGGTATGCGGCCTTCAGCGGCGTGCCTGTCCGGGTGTCCCCTTCTCCCCATGCCAATGCAACTTCGAGGAGGACGCTCGTCTGACTGACCCACGGAACGGATGTACCGCCGGGGCGTGAGTATCTACCTTCCGGCAAATGCTCTTGCCCGCGGACTGCGCGCCACAGTTGAGCAGTCCTGACAGCGGCATTCGGAACGCGGCCAGGGCGGACGTGGTGGGGAAGGGGGACTCATCTATGTGGGGCATGACGAGAGGTGTAACCGCGGTCGCGGTCATCGGGGCAGCAGGCCTGTGGGCCACCGGATGCGGTGGAGAGACACGGTCCGTTCCGACCGTGGGCATCCAGGTGGGAGCGGTCACGGGGCCGACCTCCGAGGCGGGTGGGCAGGCGACTTTCACCGTCGTGCTGGGCTCGCAGCCCAGAGCACCGGTGACGGTCCACCTCGACTCGTCCGACAAGTCGGAGGGGCTCGTCCAGCCCACGGAGCTGAACTTCACGCCGGAGGACTGGCGCGCACCGCAGACGGTGACGGTGACGGGCGTGGACGACAAGCAGAGCGACCGGGCCCAGCAGTACCAGGTGGTCTTCTCCGCCACCACCACCGCGGATGCATCGTACGCCGCCGTCCTGCCAGGGCCGGTCGAGGTGAAGAACCTGGACGATGACTCGGTCGGCCTCACCACTCAGCTGAGCGGTGCCACCTCCGAGGCGGGAAACCAGGCCACCCTGAGCGTGGAGCTGGACTCCGAGCCCACGGCGGACGTGACCATCGCCCTGCGCTCGACAGACCCCTCTGAGGGTACGCTCAGTCTCACCCAGTTCGTCTTCACGCCGCTCAACTGGATGGACCCGCAGACGGTCACCATCACGGGCGCGAACGACGACGAGGCCGACGGACCTCAGCCGTACGCGGTGGAGCTCGCCTCCAACAGCGCCGACGTCAACTACACCCTCCCGCCCAGGGAGGTATCGGTGACCAACGGCGACGACGACACGCCGGGCGTCCTCGCCGGAGCGATCAGCGGGCCCACGTCGGAGAAGGGAGTCCAGGCCTCCTTCACGCTGCAGCTCACGTCCAGGCCGACCGCGCCCGTCACCGTGGGTCTCGTCTCCAGCCTTCCGACGGAGGCCAGGCTCCTGGTGCCGAGCCTCGTCTTCACGCCCGAGAACTGGATGACGCCCCAGACCGTCACCGTCACGGGCGTGGACGACTTCATTGACGACGGCGACAAGCCCTACGCCATCACCTGGTCCTCGCTCACGAGCCGGGACCCCGAGTATGTGGAGCTGCCTCCGGGCAGCATTTCCCTCACCAACATCGACGACGACGAGGCGGGCATCGCCGTGAAGAAGGAGGGCGAGGCCACCAACGAGATGGGCGGGACCATCACCCTTACTGTGGAACTCGAGTCCCAGCCCACTGGCACCGTCACCCTTACCTTCGACTCGGATGATGACACCGAGGGCACGGTGAGCCCCGGGCGCCTGACTTTCGGCCCGGCCGACTGGAACGTAGAGAAGGAGGTGGACGTGAAGGGTGTGTTCGACACCATCGCGGACGGGACCCAGCGCTACTCCATCGTCTTCGACAAGCCGATGACGGCCGACCCCGTCTACGCCGCGCTCGAGCCGGACGAGGTGCACCTGGAGAACCTCGACGCCTCGGGGTACTGCACGCACATGTCGCTTTCGGACTTCGACTGCCCCACCGGCGTGACGGGCTGGTGCAGCCTCACGCCCATCGCCGCCTCGGACGAAACACAGGCGAAGGCGGCCTGCGAGGCTTGCTACGGCAAGGCCTGCATGCTGAACGTGCTGGACTGCGCGGGCCCCGCGTATGGCCCCGGCAGCGGGGACGATGTGTGCGGGGAGGCCTTCTTCGGCTTCAGCAGCGGCTGCCTGGGCGGACAGGCGGGGCGCGTCTTCCCACTCTGCGCCTCCGATCAGAACTACGGACGCTGGGCGCCATAAGAGTCCCAGCCCTGAACGCTCGATGCGACGTGGCGGCGACGAGTCGAGGCGTCGCGCCACGTCGGCATCGCGAAGCCTCGTTAGCCTGCGCTGCGGAAGCCCGGCGCCTGCTCGGGGCTTTGGACGGCGAGGAGAGGGGAGTGGCGAACACGAAGTGGAGGCGCTCGAGGCGTGGAAGCATGGCCGCGAACGAACGGGACGCCGCTCCCCGGGACACTCTTCACGTCGAGCTTGAGAGCCGAGGCGCTCCCGCCCGACTGGTTCCCCGGCGATGGCCTCAGACCTGGGACCGCTGGTCAACGATCCCATCTCTCGGCAGCATGAGATCTGGCAACTTGAACACGCCAACGTGGCGGACCACGCGGGACGGTGACCGTGACAGCGCAGATGACGACTTCTCCTGGCAAGGACACCGTCCTGTTCGACGGCGAGTGCCGCTTCTGCAGCAAGGCGGCCCGCCAGCTCCGGTCGCTCACGGCAGGCGAGGTGACGTTGCTCTCCTTCCGCGACCCCGGCGTGCTCGAGCGTTTCCCCGGGATCACCGAAGAGGCCTGCAACAAGGCGATGCACTTCGTCCGCGCAGACGGGCGGGTATTCAAGGGCGCCGAGGCCGCGGTGCAGGCGATGCGCGAGCGCTGGTTCGGCAAGGCGGCGTACGTCTACTACGTGCCCGGCATCCGGCAGTTGAGCGATGCCGTCTATTCCACCATCGCGCGCAACCGGTTCCGCATCGCCGGGCGCGAGTGCGTGGACGGGACCTGCCACCTGCACGTGGAATGAGGGTTCGACTTCGTCATGCGTAGGCCCATGGTTAGAGGTCTCTTCGTCGCGCTCACGCTGTCGTGGTCGTTCGCCGCCTCCGCTGCGCCGGATCCCCGTTGCGAAGGAGGCATCACCCGGGCCGCGAAACACTTCTCCGCGCGGGCGCCGGAGCTGAAGGGGAGGAGCGACCTCGAGCGCTACCGTGCGTTCGTGCAGGCCTGCGCGCGCGACGAGGTGATCGCGCTGACCACGCGGCTGGTCTCGTTCCGCACCGTGAGCAGCGAAGCGCCGGCGCCGGCGAATCCGCACATCCAGGAGATGGGGCGGTTCCTGCGCGCCTGGGCGAAGTCGCATGGGATGGGTTTCCGCGCGGTGAACGACGGTGACGTCTTCGAGCTGGCGTGGGGAGCGCCGGGCGGAGAGGCGAGGCTCGGGCTCGTCTTCCACGGCGACGTGGTTCCGGCCCCCCGCCACGAGTGGTCGCGCGACCCCTTCCAGGCGGAGGTCGTGGACGGAAAGCTCTACGGCCGCGGCGTCGAGGACGACAAGGGGCCGCTGGCGTCGGCGTTGGTGTCGCTGGCCATGGCGAACGCGATCGGACTCCAGCCGCAGGGGCGGGTGCTGGTGATCGTGGGCAACGGCGAAGAGAGCAACTGGAGCGGGATGCGCCTGTACGCGGAGCAGGCGCCGAAGATGACCCACATCGTGTCGGTGGACTCGTCGTTCCCGCTCGTCGCGGCGCAGTCCGGCTTCGTCGCCTGGACCCTGGAGGCGGACGTCGGTGAGGAGGTGCGGGGCAAGACGCCGGGGCTGGTGGCCACCGGGGTGAAGGGCGGCGAGTTCCTCACCCAGGTCCCGGGACAGGCGACGCTGACCTTGTCACCGCGAGGGCTCACCTCGGGCGAAGCGGAGGCGCGGATCCACGGCGCGATCGCCGAGCTGACGAAGTCGCGGCCGCAGCTCCGGGTCGAGCTGACGCGCAGGGACGGTCAGCTCCTCCTGACCGCGCACGGGCGCGCCGTGCACAGCTCGGGCGCGGAGGAGGGCCACAACGCGCTGTGGGATCTCTCCGCGCTGGCCGCGCAGCTTCCCCTTCGGGAGAACGGGATCTCCGCGATGCTCGGCGTGATCGCGCGTCGCTTCGACGGGGACCACTACGGGAAGAAGCTGGGGCTCGCGTACGAGGACCCCTTCATGGGACCGCTGCTCGTCGCGCCCACCGTGCTCCGCGTCGACGGCGACAAGGTCAGGCTCCTCGTGAACATGCGCCGGCCGATGGGCAGGGACAACGCGGCGTTCAGGGCCTCCCTGGACCGCGCGGCGGCGGCGATCGCCGAGGAGACGGGGGGGCGGGTGAAGGAGGGCGGCGGCCGCAGCGTGGGCGATCCGCACGCGGCGGACACGTCCGGTCCGTTGGCGACGACGCTGCTCGACATCTACGGCCAGGTCCGGGGCGTCGAGAACCCGAAGGCCATCGCCATCCGAGGCGGCACGTATGCGCGCCTCTTTCCGCGCGCGGTCGACTTCGGGCCGAACCTCCCGGGCGAGCCGTACACCGGTCACGCCCCCGACGAGTCGATCAGCCTCGAGGCGCTCGATGCGGTGACGACGATGCTGTCCGAAGCGGTGTGGCGTCTGGCCGTGGCGGAGTGACGCGTCCTACTGCGCGCCGGCGACCGGGTCGTCGTCGTCCTGGGCGTGCTCGCTAGCCCATCCTCTCCATCCCGCGGCTGCGCGGGTGGCGGATGTCGGTGCCGCGCACCATGTAGATGACCATCTCGGCCACGTTGACGGCGTGGTCGCCGATGCGCTCCAGGTGCTTGCCGATGGAGAGCAGCGCGGTGGCTCGGCGGATGTTGCGCGCGTCCTCCATCATGAAGGCCAGCAGCTCGTTGAAGATCTTGACGTGGAGCGAGTCCAGGTGGTCATCGCCCGCGAGCACCAGGGTGGCGGCCTCCGGGTCCGCCGCCACGAAGGAATCCAGCGCGCGCCGCACCTGCTGCTGGGCCAGGGCGGCCAGCCGCGCCGTGTCCGCGTACTGGCTGAGCGGCGGGGCCTCGTTGAGCTCCTGCACGCGCGAGGCGATGTTGACGGCCAGGTCCCCAATCCGCTCCAGGTCCACCACGATCTTGAGCGCCGTCGTAATCAGGCGCAGGTCCGAGGCGGCCGGCTGGCGCAGGGCCAGTATCTTCCGGCACAGGTCGTCCACCTCCACTTCCAGGACGTTCACCTCGCGGTCGCTCGCCTTCACCTTCGCGCACAGGCTGCTGTCGCGCTCGATGAGGGCGCGGGTGCTGTTGGCGATCTGCTCCTCGACGCGGGCGCCCATCGCCAGCAGCCGCTCGCGGAGCGTGCGCAGTTCGTTCTCGAAAGCCTTGTCGGTGCGAGCGGTGGACATCTCAGGGCCAAGTGTAACAAATCCATCGCTGGGGGCGAGGTGCGTGGCGTGCCCCCTGTGCCGTGGACAACCGGGCGAGGGTGGGCCTGGTGCTGGTGCCAGCCGTGTCCGGCAGGATCGTGAACGGCGAGCGCTGCGAGAGCCCGCTCGCGCACTCCGGTGCGCTCACCCGTTGCGTCTGGCCGTGGCGCAGTGACGCGTCCTACTTCGCGTCCGCGACCGGGTCGTCGTCGGGGGCGCTGGTCGGACGGTAGGGCGTCACCGTGCCCTGGACGCTGCTCACGACAGCGGCGATGCCCGCGTCGCTGAGCTTGCCCGTCGAGCGGACGGGTACGCGCACCTTCACCGGCGCGACGTCCTCGGACGTGAAGATCTGGACCTCCAGGGAGTAGCGGCTGCCGGCGCGCGTCATCGTACCGGTCACCACGCCATCGACCTGGACCTTCTGGCCTTTGCGGCCGCGGCTCACACACTCCTCGACCTGGCACAAGCGTTCGACGATCTGCGCGCGGACGGCAGCGGCCTTCGGTCCCTTGAAACCCAGCACTGCGACGCGACTTTCTGCGTGTGCGAGAGACGCGCAGAGAAGCGCGGCGATCATCACAAAGCGGTACATTTTCTCTCACTCCTCGTCTGTTCCGGCTGCATTCGCCGCGCCAGTCAACTGAGTTGTCAGACCACGGCGAGCGCACTGCGAGAGCTACGGTGGTGGGTGCAAAATCACCTGCGACAGGCATGTGCCCACTGGTGCCTGGATCTGCCAGGCGGGCAGACGTCGCGATCTCATGCGAGCGTGGTCCACCTCACATGAGCCGCTACGGTGGTCATCAGATCCGAACAGCGCGGGTTGTTGAGTGAGGAGGGCATCTCTAGATCGCTGAACGCCCCCATGTGTCGCTGCGCACTCGCACTCACCGCCGCCATCTTGTGCCTCGCGCCTCTCCAGGCGAGCGAGGCCGCTCCGCGCGTGCTGAGCTGCCGCGTCGAAGGGAGCATCGACGCGGGCTCCGCGGACTATCTCCAGGCGTGTGTGCGCGAGGCCGAGAACCGCCGGTCGGCCGCGTTGCTCGTCGTGCTCGACACGCCGGGCGGCGCGCTCGAGTCGACGCGGCAGATCGTGAGCGCCTTCCTCCGCTCCGAGGTCCCGGTCCTCGTGTGGGTCGGGCCGCCGGGAGCGAGGGCCGGGAGCGCCGGCGTGTTCGTGACGCTGGCCTCGCACGTGGCGGCGATGGCGCCCGCGACCAACATCGGCGCGGCGGCCCCGGTGATGGGACCCACCGGCACGGACCCGGAGAAGGCCGGCGGCGAGACCATGGCGGAGAAGGTGAAGAACGACACCGTCGCCTTCGCCCGATCCCTCGCCGAGCTTCGCGGACGCAACGCCGAGTGGGCCGCCTCCGCGGTGGCCGAGAGTGCCAGCATCTCCGCCAACGAGGCGCTGGAGAAGAACGTCATCGAGATGATCGCTCAGACGCCGGAGGCCTTCCTCGCGCAGGTCGACGGTCGGACGGTGAAGCTCGACGAGGATCGGACGGTCACCCTGGAGACTGCGGACGCGGCCGTGGAGGAGCTGAAGCCGACGCTCCGGCAGAACGTGCTGCATTGGCTGGCGAACCCGTCCCTGGCCTACCTGCTGTTCCTCGTCGGGATCCTCGGTATCGCGATGGAGCTGTCGAACCCCGGGCTCATCGTCCCCGGGGTAGTCGGCGTGATCTGCTTTCTCCTCGCGTTGGTGGCGATGTCCGCGCTGCCGATCCAGACGGGGGCCGTCGCGCTGCTGGTGGTGGGGGTGGGGCTGATCGTCGCCGAGTTCTTCGTCACCAGTGGGCTGCTCGCGGTGGCGGGGATCATCCTGCTCGGACTGGGCGGGATCCTTCTGGTGGACCGGTTCGATCCGGGGTGGTTCGTCGAGCCGTCGTACCGGGTCCCGCTGCGGGTGCTGTTGCCGACCACGGCCGTGCTCGGCGGGATGGCGGCCTTCGTGGTGTGGCGGGCGGCGCAGGGGAGGAAACGACCCCAGCTCGCCGGCGACCTCGGGATGATCGGCGAGCCCGGACGGGCGCTGTCCCCGGTCGATCGCGAAGGCGGTCAGGTGTTCGTGCACGGTGAGATCTGGGCCGCACAGGCGGAGAAGCCCATCCCGGCGAACGCGCATGTGCGGGTGGTGCAGGTGGAAGGGCTCACGCTTCACGTGGAGGAGGTGCCGACATGAGCAGTCTCGTCGAGGCCATCGGTTGGCTGATTCCGCTGGGGATCCTGCTCCTCGTGTTCATCTCCGGCGTGCGGATCGTGAACGAGTACGAGAACGGCGTGGTGTTCCGCCTCGGCCGATTCGTGGGGCTCAAGCGCGCCGGCTTCCGCTGGTTGATTCCCATGGTCGAGCGGATGGTGATCATCGATCTGCGCACGGTGGCGCGCGACGTGCCGCCGCAGGATGTGATCACCCGCGACAACGTGAGCGTGAAGGTGAGCGCCGTCGTCTACTTCCGGGTGATCAATGCGGACAAGGCGGTGCTCCAGGTCGAGGACTACCTGTACGCGACCTCGCAGCTCGCGCAGACCACCCTGCGGGCGATCCTGGGACAGGTCGAGTTGGATGGCCTGCTCGCCGAGCGCGATCGCGTCAACAAGGAGATCCAGCGGGTGCTTGACGCCCACACCGGTCCGTGGGGGATCAAGGTCTCCAACGTGGAGGTGAAGCACATCGATCTGCCGTCGGAGATGCAGCGCGCCATCGCCCGACAGGCCGAAGCCGAGCGCGAACGCCGCGCGAAGGTCATCGCCGCCGAAGGCGAACACCAGGCCGCCGAGAAGCTGGCCATGGCGGCGGACGTGCTCTCGCGGAATCCGCAGACCCTCCAGCTCCGCTATCTCCAGACCCTGGTGGAGATCACCGGCGGCGGCAACCACACCATCGTGCCGGTCCCGCTCGACCTGATGAAGGCGTTGTCGGGGACGGGCCGCTGAGCCGCCGGCGCGCGTTTCACATCCCGAGCACGGTGAACCCGAGCGCTCGCGCAGCCTGTGCTTGCCGCACGTCGTACGTCAGCACCGGAACCGCGGAGACACCGACGCGCGTCGCTGCGGCCAGATGCAGCGCGTCCAGAGTCCGGGCTCCCGTGGCTTCGGCGATCTCGGCCGCCAGCTCACAGGTCGTTTCGTCGATCTCGACGACATAGAACCGCGCCCAGTCCGCATTGAACGCCTGCACGGCGGCGTCGAGCGCACTTCGCTCCAGGAGACGTGCGAGGTTTCGCCGAACCTCGACGATCGTATGCCTGGCCGTCACCCAGGTTGGATCCGCCAGGAGATGGCGTTCACACGCTGCACTGTCCGGCTCGTCGACATATCGCTTCAACAGCGCGCTGCTGTCCACGTAGAGCGTCACCGCTCTCGATCCTCGCGCAGGACGTCCATGACCGTCCGGGGGCTCTTCTGTCGTTGCACCGGCGCTGGTGCCTCCTCACGTCCTGCCCGGATCCACTTCGCGGCGACGCCCTCCTCCAGCATGGACCGGCCCGGAATCGGGGCCAAGATCGCCTTGGGACGTCCTCGATCCGTCACGCGGATGACCTCGCCTCGCGACGCTCTCTCCAGCAGCTCGGACAGGCGCTCTTTCAGCTCTCGGACTCCGACGTCCATGTGGCCACATTAAGAACGAGATGTGGCCACGTCAAACCTCTCAAAAGACCGGCGGTCGGCTGCCACTCAGGGGACAATCCAGCCGCACTGACCGGAGTCGCAAGAATGATCGCCCATGTCCTGATGCTCGCCCTCGCGGCGGCCCCTTCGGCCGACGCCCCCTGGCAGACCGCAGAGTCCGATGCGCCCGTCCGGGTCCACATCGAGTCGGACGAGCCCAATGCCCAGCTCTTCCGGATCCTCTCCCAGGGGGTCGGCACCGTGGCCACGGCGGGCGGCTCCGCGGTGGTGGGCATGACGACCTTCCGTCGGGAGTGCCAGGCGCCCTGCAACCGTCCGGTGCTCACGCCGTCGTCGGACTTCTTCATCGCCGGCCCCGGCGTCACTGCCTCCTCCCCGTTCACACTCCTTGGGCAAGGACAGGACGTCACGCTCAAGGTCCGCGCCGGGAGCCAGGGATGGCGCTCCGCGGGTGCCGTGTCGACGTACATCGGCGCCACGGGACTCGTCGTGGGCGGTTCGTTCCTCCTGGTGCATGCGCTGACGAGCGGGGCGTCGGACTCCAGCGACGGGCCCACGCTCTCCGGTGGGCGCAGCGACAGCTCATTCACATTCGTGTTCGACGTCGGCTTGTGGACGACCGTCGCTGGCGCCGCGCTCACCGGCATCGGGATTCCCCTCATGATCGTGAACGACACCAAGGTCGACGTGGTCGAGGGTGCCCCGCCTGCGCAGAACGACGAGGCGACCCCGAGCCCTTCACGGGTGGACGTCTGAATCTTCCTTAGAGCCGGCGCGCCAGATTCTCGATCGCCAGACGCCGGAACTTCAGGTAGCGGTTGACGTCCAGTCTCTGATTCCAGAGCTCGGCGATGGCGGCCTGCGGCCAGTGATGCTGCCAGGCACGAAGCCATGCGAGGAGCAGTTCTGCGCGGCGCACGTCCACTCCCCCCGCCATGACCTGTACCAGGAGAGAGTGCGCGTGTTCGACGGAAACATGCCCATCATCTGCGGGGCGTACTGCTTCGGCGGCGCCCTGTTCGCGTTGCTCATGCCAGCGGACGAAGATCTGATGCAGCGCCGAGAGCTCGACCCGGCACGATAGGCCTGCTCCCCTTGGGACCGCCGGAAGCGCCGACGACATCCGCCTGATGTACGAA
>JBAWAM010000680.1:0-3479 GCA_049589315.1 Myxococcaceae bacterium | reverse complement strand
GCGGTCTTCCCCGAAGCGAGCAGCACCTCGAGGGCCTTGTTCGCCCGCGCCCGCATCAACTTGCGGTCAGCCTTCACCGCGCCGGCCGCTTTCGAGGCTTCGGGCATGTTCTTCGGTCGGCCGTCCTTCCCGTACATGTCCGCGACGAAGATCACGTACTGCTTCCCCGCGAGCTGCTGCGCCTGCTTCAGGTTTGCCTCGTTGATACCGAGCCAGTTCGGCACGAGCACCAGCCCCGGCCGAGGCGTCTTCACGCGGTCGTCATAAAGGAGGACGCCTTCAAACTTCTGGCCGTCCTGCTCATAGACGATGGGCTTGCGAACAGGCCTCGCCGACGCGACGGCGGAGCACAAGAGCACTGCCATGATGAGGGTGCGCATGCGGCGGAACACACCACGCCTCGACGCGCGGACCTAGCGGCTCGGACCGCTTTTCGCTTCGCTCAGCGGAGTCTCCGAGCCCGGTCGTCCCTCTGCGAGGGTCTCTTCTTCGCGCTCCTGGGTGAGGCCCATCGCGCTCGAGAGCTTGGTGTCGCCGTGCGGATTCTCGCTGCGTGCAACCGACTGGCTGTGGGCGCGGTCGGGGCGAGCCGCGTAGAGCGGGCGTGAGCCTCCCCCGTGCCCCTCCGCGAGCGTTCGGCGCTCGGGATCCAGATGGACCCGCTCGGGACGCTCGATGGGCTCCGGAATCGAGATCAGTTCGGCAATTTCCTGGGGCAACTCGAGTCGCACGCGACGCGCGATGTCTTCGCCGACGGCCTCGGCGACGACGTGACACACCACGATCGCCTCTTCCCTCGCGCGGCCTGCCGAAAGCGCACCGCGCCGCGAGATGCGCGCGTAGAGCTCCTCGAGTCCGAAGTCCTGGCCGTGCGCCGCCGAGCGGAGCGGCTGGCCGACACCGGGAGGGAGGTCCTCGGACAACGCCTCCGCCTCCAACCGGCTCAGTCGCTCGCCCAGGGTCGCGAGGACGTCCCGTACGCACGCCTCGGCGTCGGCTTTCTCCGAAAAGCCCATCCGGTCGGCGACATGTGAGAGGAACTCGGCTCGGTTCATCCGCGACCCCGCTTCAACCCCTCAGGACGTTGGTCGCGCACCTCTCGAATGGGAAGCCCCTGGGAGGGAGGGGACCGGCGGTCGAGTGCATGGAAAGGATCACTTCGGCCACGCCTTGCGGATCTCCGCCGCGATCTTCCGCAGCGCCTCCCCAAGGGGGGAGTTTCGACGCCAGGCGAGCGCCACTGTTCGATGAGGAACGGGCTCGGCGATGGGGCGCAGCTTCAGCTGGGCGCGCTGGACTTCGGTCTTCACCGCCAGCTTCGGGAGGAGGGTTACGCCCGCGCCCCCCGCGACCATCTGCACCAGCGTGGGCAGGCTCGTCGCCCTGAACTCGAGCTCGTGCGTCCTCGCCCTCGAGCAGTACGCGAGGGCCTGCGCGCGGAAGCAGTGTCCTTCGTCCAGGAGCAGGACGTCCGCCCCGCGCAGGTCGGCGATCGTCGCGGGCTGTTTCGTCGCCCCGAGCTCATGCCCCGGCGGAATGGCCAGCACGAACGGATCTTCGGCGATGCGCTCGGTTTCGAGATCGCCGAGGTCGGCTTCGAGCGCGAGCAGGGCCGCGTCCATGGCGCCGGTGTCCACGCTTCGAACGAGCTCGGCGGTCTTGTCCTCGACCCACATCACCGAGAGGTTGGGGAAGGCCTTCTTCAGCACCGGGGTCACCGACGGCAGCAGGTACGGCGAGATCGTCGGGATCACCCCGATCCGCAGCGTTCCGGAGAGCGGATCGCCCACGCGCCGCGAGAGCTGGACGAGATCGTCCGCGTCCAGCAGCACGCGCCGCGCCCGCTCGATCAGCTCTTCCCCGGCGCTCGTCAGCAGGACGCGCCGACGACTGCGCTCGAAGAGGCGAACGCCGAGCGCATCCTCCAGTTGCGCGAGCTGCGCACTCAACGACGGCTGTGACACGGCGCAACGCTCGGCGGCCTTGCGGAAGCTCAGCAGCTCAGCGACCGCGACCGCATACTGGAGCTGGCGAAGGGTGAAGGGGTGGGGTGACCAGTTCATAGTCTCTGGCTATCAAATGCTTAGGAACGTTGTCTTGGATGAATCACGCCCCCAACCGTTACATCTGCATCCACGGCGGCAATGACGCCGCACTCAAGGAGAGAAAACAGATGCTGACGATTGGAGACACGCTTCCCGAGTTCAAGCTTCAAGCAGTGGTGAGCCTCGAGCCCGGCAAGGAGTTCAAGGAGATTACGGACAAGAGCCATGAGGGCAAGTGGAAGGTGATCTTCCTCTGGCCGATGGACTTCACGTTCGTCTGCCCGACCGAGATCGCCGAGTTCGGCCGGCGCAACCAGGACTTCCAGGACCGCGACGCCCAGGTGCTGGGGGCGAGCATCGACACTCAGTACGTCCACCTCGCCTGGCGGAAGGACCACCCGGATCTGAAGAACATCCCGTTCCCGATGCTGGCGGACAACCGGCGCGAGCTGTCCGGCGCGCTCGGCGTGCTTCACAAGACCGACGGCGTGGCGCTCCGCGCGACCTTCATCGTCGACCCGGACGGAGTCATCCGCCACGCGAGCGTGAACGACCTGAACGTGGGTCGGAACGTCGACGAGGTCCTGCGAGTCCTCGACGCCCTCCAGACGGACGAGCTGTGCCCGTGCAACTGGAAGCAGGGTGAGAAGACCCTGGAGGCGGCCTGATCATGAGCGCCTACGAGAACCTGGAAATCCTGAGGAACCGGATCCCCGAGCACGCGCGCGACATCGCGCTCAACGTGCAGTCGGTCCTCAACGGTGGGCCGTTGACGGAGGCCCAGCGGTGGGGCGTGCTCGTCGCCTCGGCGGCCGCGTCGCGTAACAAGGAGTTGCGCGACGCGGTGCTGGCGGACGCACAACTCGGCGCGGATCCGGCGGTGGTCGAGGACGCGCTCGCCGCGGCGTCGCTGATGGGGATGAACAACGTCTACTATCGGTTCCGCCACATGGTCGGGAAGCCGACCTACTCGGAGAAGCCGGCGCGGCTGCGGATGAACCGGCTGGCGCGCCCTTCGACCAACAAGACGGACTTCGAGCTGTTCTCACTCGTGGCGAGCGCCATCAACGGCTGCGAGATGTGCGTCCAGTCGCACGAGAAGGTGGTCGTCGAAGGCGGGTTGACCGAGGAGCAGGTCCACGACGCGATCCGGATCGCCTCGACGATCCACGCGGCGGCGGTCGCGCTCGAGCTCGGTGCGGCCTGATGACTGGCAAAGGGGATAGGCTGCTTTTCGCAGTGGAAAGCAGCCTGTCCCCGTGGTTTTTCGAAGGCATGCTCCCAATTCGAAGAACTGCTCTCTGGGCTGTGGTGGTGCTGGCTGCGGCGGGGTGCTCCGGCGCGCGCGAGTCGACCCGGCCGACGTCCACGTCCAACGGCCCGGCGTACGACGCCGACCTGACGAACTTCGAGTATCCGTTCCCGGTCCAGTTC
>JBAWAM010000679.1:0-2756 GCA_049589315.1 Myxococcaceae bacterium | reverse complement strand
GAGCAGCGACAACACGCGCAGCCGCCGCTTCACCGTGTCGCGCTCCCCGCCCGGTTCGATCAGCCGCGCCAGCCACAGCGCCGCCGCGGCCAGCGGCGCGCCGATGATGGCGTACTCACCGTGCCAGTTCGCCTCCGTGAAGGCGTCCCAGAGGGACTTGATCGTCTCGGACCCGGGCCGGAGCGCATCGACCAGCCGCGCCGCCCCGAAGGCGACGCCGCTCACCAGCGAGATCATGTTGGCAAAGAGCCCGGCCGCCAGCCCGCTGTACAGGCCGACGACGGCCCCGGCGACCGGCAACACCGTCGGTCCAGGGAGTCGGAGCGCGTTGAGAGCCTTCAGCGAGACCCATGGCTGCGCGCCCCGATGCGACGCGGGAGGCTCGACCTGCATCGGTCGACCATACACCCGGCCTCGACCCGGTCCGCTGCCGATTTCGACCGATGTCGGCTCTTCTCCCGGTCAGACGAACGGGCCGTCGCGCTCAGGCCTCCCCCGGGAGCGACATCGCCCGCGGCTCCTTCTGCAACAGCGCCCGAGCGCAGTACCAGCTCAGCGACGCCGCCAATCCCAGGAGCAGGACGGAGACGCCTCCGTTGAGCTGCTGGACGGCCGTCGCCGTCCCGCCGAAGAAGGCGTCGCGGATCTGGAACACGAGGGAGCTGTACGTGACCGCGGTGACGAAGAGCATGGGCCAGAGCGCGAACCCGTAGCGGCGGCCGGACTTCTTCAACCAGACGGTGATCCCCATCAGCGACAGCGCCGCGAGGAGCTGGTTGCTCGTGCCGAACAACGTCCAGAAGACCCTCCAGCTCCCGGCCTCGGCGAGCCACACGAACAGGAACGGAACGGCGCAGGTGATGCCGGTCGCGCCGATCGCCGCGATCCGCCCGCGCCACCCGAACAGCTCCTGGAGGATGTAGCGCCCCAGCCGCGTCGACACGTCGAGGGTGTCGAAGACGAACGTGGAGAACGCCATGGCGCCGAAGGTGATGGCGAACACGAGGTTCTGCTCGCCGATGATCACCGTCATGAACCGCCCGAGGCCCGTCCCATACACCGCGCCCGGCGCCTTCCCCACGAGCGATCCGCTGGTGGCGATCATCACGGTCGCCAGCGCCATCACCGCGACGAAGCCCTCCAGGAGCATCGCCCCGTAGCCGATCGGCTTGCAGTGCGACTCGTTCGCGACCTGGCGCGAGGTCGTCCCCGAGCACACGAGCCCGTGGAACCCGGAGCAGGCCCCACAGGCGATGGTGACGAAGAGGAAGGGGAACAGCAGCCCGGTGTCTCCCGGGGTCCGCCAGCCCGTGAACGCCGGCGCCTCCACCTCGAACCCGCCGAAGAGCATCCCGATCACCCCGACCGCCAGGGCGAGGTACAGGATGAACCCACCGAGATACCCGCGCGGCTGGAGCAGTACCCAGACGGGGGTGAGCGAAGCCGCGAAGCAGTACACCAGGATGAGCACCGCCCACGTCTTCGCGTCGAGGAGGAACAGCGTGGAGTACCGCGTCCCCAGCCAGACCAGCCCCAGGGTCGCGGGGACGAAGAGGAGCGTCTGCAGCCAGAGCGGCGGCCGGAGGAACCGGTCGACGATCCCCATCACCAGCGCCAGCACGAGGTAGGTGGTGGAGGCGAACGCCACCGCGCCGCCCGGATTGAACTGGAAGGTGAGCCCCGCCAGCTCCGCGTCGGCGCTGACGAAGGTCGACGCGGTCACGTCCACGAAGGCGACGATCACGTACAGCAGCGCGATCCAGATGAACGCGAGCATCGCCGTGCCCGCGCCGGGGCCAAGGTTCAGCCGGATGACCTCGGCGATCGATCGCGCGTCGTGGCGCACCGAGGCCATCAGCGTGGAGAAGTCGTGCACCGCGCCGATGAAGATCACCCCCAGCGCAATCCACAGCAGTGCGGGGAGCCAGCCGAACTGCTGCGCCGCGAGGATCGGCCCGGCGATGGGACCTGCGGCGGCGATCGCGGAGAAGTGCTGCCCGAGCAGATAGAACGGCTTCGTCGGCACGAAGTCGACGCCGTCGTTCCGCGCGTGGGCGGGTGTCGGCGCTGACGGATCCACCTGGAACTGGCGCGAGAGGAAGCCGCCGTAGACGCGGTATCCGAGGGCGAGCACGACCAGGACGCCGAACGCGAGAAGCGGCAGGCTCATGCGCGCAGAGGCTGTCGAAACCGCACCGCGCGTGTCAACCCGCCTGCCCGCCCGCTGTCCGGCCGGCAAACGCGCGAGAACTGCACCACCCCGCGCCGGTGCCCACGATTTCGCCGGGAGTCAGGCCCGAACGTCGAGTGAGGGCCCGCGAGCCTCCTCCGTGATCATCCCGTGCGCGAAGTGCCCCCTCTACGCACGGGCCCTCACGGCGGAGGCCCGCGCCTTTTTCTGTCGCCGTCACCGGAACTGCACGGCCACGCTCACACAGGTCGAAGGTCCGGGGAGCGGCGCTGCACCCGGGACGACGCAGTCGACTGCAGCGCGATCCAGCAACGCCGACCCGCTGCTCCGGCTGGCGGCGATCCGGCTCACGCCGCCGTGCCCGTCGAGGCAGAACGACATCTGCACCTCGCCGGTGAGTCGATATCTCCGAGCCGCCGGCGGATAGCAGCGGCGCGCGGACTCGGCGAGCCGCGCATGGATCCGGGCGAGGAGGTTGGGATCGGCGGAGGCGCCACCGGGCTCGGCACCGGGCCCGCCCTGCCCCTGCCCCACCTCGGTCACGCCCTCGTCCGCGGTGTCTTCG
>JBAWAM010000678.1:0-3144 GCA_049589315.1 Myxococcaceae bacterium | reverse complement strand
CCTGTCGCTCGACGCCCCGTTCACAACAACGTTCGCGCTGCTGTTCGCCGTCACCGGTCACGCGTCGGGCTGGCCTCTCCCTCGCGGCGGCTCGCAGCGAATCGCCGATGCGCTCGCGGCGAAGTTGGAATCTCTGGGAGGTGAGGTGGTGGTCGCAGATCGGATCGCGTCCCTCGAGCAGCTCGGTCCTGCGCGCGCGCATCTGTTCGATACCTCGCCGTGGAGTCTGGAGCGCATCGCCGGAGACCGGCTCCCGGCTGGGTACCGCAAACGACTCCGGCGGTTTCGACGCGGTCCCGGCATCTTCAAGCTCGACTACGCGCTGTCGGGCCCCGTTCCGTGGCGAGCGCCGGAGTGCCGCCGGGCCGGCACCGTTCACCTCGGGGGCACGCTCGCCGAAATCGCCGCGAGCGAGGATGTGGTCTTGCGCGGGGAGCATCCCGAGCGCCCCTTCGTGCTCGTCGCCCAGCAGAGCCTGTTCGACTCGACGCGGGCGCCCGCAGGGAAGCACACGCTCTGGGCGTACTGCCACGTCCCGAACGGCTCCACGGTGGACATGACCGCGCGCATCGAAGCGCAGCTCGAACGCTTCGCCCCCGGCTTCCGGGAGCTCGTCCTGGCCCGCGCCGTCACCACCCCGTGCGACGCCGAGGCGCACAACGAGAACTACCCGGGCGGTGACATCGGCGGCGGCGCGAACGGGGGACTCCAGCTCTTCGCCCGCCCAGTGCTGTCGCTCGATCCGTACGCCACCCCTGCCGCGGGGATCTACCTCTGCTCGGCGTCCACTCCGCCCGGCGCGGGCGTGCACGGCATGTGCGGTCTCAACGCCGCGCGGAGCGCGCTCCGCCGGAGCTTTGGTGGCCGGGGCTCATAGTCTGCCCTGCAGGGACATGGGCGGGAGGTAGTCGCGGAGGCGCTCGCGCACCCACCACGCGCCGGTCTCCCGTCGCTCCCGCCAGGTCGTGAATCGATAGCGGTACAGCACCGCGCGGACGGCCTTCGGCGGGGCCTCGGGGAACGGGTTGTACCGCAGCAGGCGCAGCGTCGCCGGGTCGTTCTCCAGGAGCTTCTCCACCAGCGGCAGCAGCCATGACCACGCATAGGCCGGAGAGAGCCCGGCAAACCACATCAGCCAGTCGAGCCGGAGGTGGTACGGCGCCCACTGCGGCGGCCGGCGCATCGGATCGCCCGGCTTCCCGCGGAAGCCGTATTCGCGCCAGACCGACTCGGGGGTGATGTCGTCATCGCTCGTCCCCTCGATGGCGACCTCGTGGCGCTCGCGCGTGATGCTGCCGAACGCACCGTAGGTGTTGACGAGGTGGAGCGGGTCGAAGCTCGCATTCATCACCTGCTCCCGCGAGACGAGGTTGCGCGCGGGGCGCCAGGAAAGCGCGAGGATCAGCGCGGTGAGCGCCAGGACCAGCCCGTCGTGCCAGCCGACGACCATGGTAGCGCCGCGGTCGATCGGCAGGACCCGCCCGAGCGCGGCGTCATCGAAGGCGGAGGCGGCCAGGAAGATCGTGGTGAGATTGAGCCACGAGAAGTTGCCGCTGAGCACGAGCCACACCTGGGTGATCACCATCACCAGCCCCGCCCAGGTCGCGACCGGCTGCGGCAGGAACAGGAGGACCGGCGCGACGAGCTGCGCGAAGTGGCTCCCGAGCACCTCGATCCTGTGCAGCGGCTTCGGCAGCCGGTGGAAGTACCACGAGAGCGGGTTCGGCATCGGCTGCGTCTCGTGGTGGTAGTAGAGGCAGGTCAAATCCCTCCAGCAGGCATCGCCGCGCATCTTGATGAGCCCGGCCCCGAACTCGACCCGGAAGAGCAGCCAGCGGAACAGCCAGATGATCGGCAGGGGCACCGCGCTCCACGCGGGCCCGAGGAACGCGGCGAGGAAGCCCGCCTCCAGCAACAGCGACTCCCAGCCGAACGCGTAGAAGGTCTGCCCGACGTTGACGATCGAGAGATACAGCGCCCAGAGCACGAGCCAGATCGCGACGGTGAGGGCCACCGGCCAGCGGTCGGGCAGCCCGACGACGATCACGAAGGAGAGGACGATCCCGACCAGCGCCACTGCGGTGAGCAGGCGGTCGGAGTACCGGAAGTGGAACAGGCTCGGCGAATCGCGGAAACGGCGCACGGCGAGGAACCGTGTGACCGGCAGGAGCCCGCGCTCGCCGAGCAATGGACGGAACTGCTCGAGCGCGACGAGGAAGGCGATGAGGTACACGAACCCCAGACCGCGCTGCAGCACGAGCCGGGCAATCCAATAGTCCGGCGCATGGAACCAGTCCGGCATGCCGTACAAGCTGTGGACAGGGGCACTTCAACGGAACCGATCGGCCTGGCGGGCGGCGCGGTGTTCCCTCCTACTGCTGGATGAACTCGACCCGATAGCCGTCCGGGTCCTCGATGAAGGCGATGACCGTGGTGCCATGCTTCATCGGTCCCGGTTCGCGCACGACCTTGCCACCCGCCTGCCGGACCGCCTCGACCGTTGCGTGGATGTCGTCGACGCCCAGCGCGATGTGGCCGTAGCCGCTGCCGAGGTCGTACTTCGGCGTGTCCCAGTTGTGGGTCAGCTCGATGACCGTGTTCGACTCCTCCGGCCCGTAGCCGATGAACGCCAGGGTGAACCGGCCTTCGGGATAGTCCTGCCTCCGCAGGACCTTCATTCCGAGAATGCGGGTGTAGAACTCCAGGGACCTCTCGAGATCGCCGACCCGAAGCATCGTGTGGAGCATTCGCATGGGGAGCGCTCTACCCCCACGGTCACCTCGAGGCGACGGCGAAGTGAGCGGCGCGTTGCGCGGACGGCGTCGATCTGTTTTGTGGGGTCCTGGTCACGAGGTATCCCTGCATGTCGTTGATGTATTGCAACCTGGTAGTGCTCCACGAAGGAGAGCGCGCCGCGCGTCTCCGAGCGTGTGGTCTGGATCCGCTCCAAGGCCCGGTTCTCGAAGCGCTCCGCCGCGACGTGCTCTCCTGGACCGCACCGGCGGTGGCAAGCGCCTTCACCGACGTGGTCAGCCATTGGCAGGAGTACGCCGACCTGCTCGGCCCCGAGGAGCGGCGAACGA
This sequence comes from Myxococcaceae bacterium, assembly GCA_049589315.1. Classification (GTDB taxonomy): domain Bacteria; phylum Myxococcota; class Myxococcia; order Myxococcales; family Myxococcaceae; genus JBAWAM01. The sequence goes on along the minus strand of JBAWAM010000678.1, from coordinate 61 downwards.
GCTTCGCGTCCCGTCACGAGCGGCTGCTCCTCGAGCTGCACCGGGCGCCCACCGATCCCCG
>JBAWAM010000677.1:0-3484 GCA_049589315.1 Myxococcaceae bacterium | reverse complement strand
GATCCCTAGCTTCATCCGCGGGACGGGGAAGGGTGCACAATGGGGACGCGACACAGCCGGCTCGCAGCTGCGCTCGCTGCAGCCTGGGAGGCAGAGGTCGTCTCGGCGAAGACGCTGACGACGATCGCGGAGACGTGCGGCGACGTCAGGCTGAAAGCACGTCTTCTGGTCCTGGCGGCCTTCTGCCGGGCGCACGCCTCCCGCCTGCTCGCTCGCCTGTCCGCGATGGGGCGCGGGCCGCTGCCGGTTCCTCCCGACGAGATCGAGATCGACCCGGACCTGCGCCAGGCCCTTCAAGAGGAGGCGATCTCCGCCCGCAGCTCCGCGGCCCGCTACGAGGAGATGGCGGAGACCGCGCGCATGCAGGCCGACTACTCGTCCGCCTGGGTCTGTGAGCTGAACCGCGCCGAGGAGGAGGACCGCGCGGCGGAGTTGACCAAGCTGGCCGAGGGCGCACTCCCCGCCGAGGACACGGCCAGCCTGGGAGCGACCTTGTAGGCGACCGGTTTCTGATAGAAACGCGGTCCATGGCGAAGGCCGAGAGCTACAACGACTTGATCTTCCAGCTGGGTGACCTCGCCCGGGATCGCCTGGTGAACAAGCCAACTTGTCCCCAGGCCATGCAGCGGGTGTTCCGCGCTGAAGAGGCGTTGGTCGTCCGGCAGGAGGAGCTGGCTGCGCTCGAACAGCAGATGAACGACGAGGACGTCGCGTGGCAGGCGTACCTCGAAGAGGTCGCCGACGAGCGGGCGCAGCGCGAGGGCATGGTCAAGCGCTTCAAGAAGGCGGTCGACGCGATCGAGGGCAGGGTGAAAGAGCTGAGGAAGAAGGTCTCCACCCGCCGCGCCGACCTCCGGTACCACGCCGGGATCCTGAAGAATGAGGAGCGGCGGCTGGCGGACCTCGAGATGACCACGCACGATCCCTCGAAGCTCGACCTTGCGCGGCAGAACTTGAAGAAGCTCCGGCTCGCCCACCTCCGGGGGCAGCGCGAGCTCGAGGAGCTCCAGACCGACCTGGACAAGGTGTTGACGCCCCGGCCGGGTCAGCCCGGGGCAGAAGGGATCCTGGCGCACAAGCGCCTGCTGGAGCTGGAGGACGAGGTCGCCGGGCGCAGGCAGGCCTTCGACCCGTTGATGTCGGACCTCGACCAGTCGATCGCGGAGAAGGAAGAGGAGGTCCGGGCCGCGGAGGATTATCTTGATCAAGCGCTGTTCCTCCTCGGCGAAGAGTGTTATGCGAACCGGATTGCGGATCCGGAGCTGGCAGTTCTCTATCCCCGGATCGACCGGGCGAACTGAGGGCTTGAAGGTGTGGTGGGTCGGGCTGCCCGAGGGGCGTGCACGGTTCGCTTGCGCTTTTGAAACTACATGCTAGGTTCCGCCGCCTTTTTCGGGCCGGCCCCGGAAATGCGACGGGCTGGCCGGCAGAGTGGAGAAGTGAGATGGCCAAGGGGCTGATTGGCAAGAAGGTTGGGATGACCCAGGTGTTCACCGAGGAGGGCAACCTCATTCCGGTGACCGTCGTGGACGTGTCGTCCTGCGTGGTGGTCGGCAAGCGCACTCCGGAGAAGGACAAGTACTCCGCCGTGACCGTCGGCTTCGGAGAGGTGAAGGAGAAGGCGCTGACGAAGGCCCAGGTGGGCTCCTTCAAGAAGGCGAATGCGCCGCTCCGTCGTCACCTGAAGGAGTTCCGGTTGAGCGCAGAGGACGCCGCCGGGATCAACGTGGGAGATGAGATCAAGGCCGACCTCTTCACCAAGGGTCAGCTCGTGGACGTGACCGGCATCACCCGCGGTCGCGGCTTCCAGGGCGTCATGCGCCGCTGGAACTTCCGAGGTACCAGCGACCGCGCCACCACGCACGAGTACCACCGTCACCCGGGCGCGATCGGTCAGCGTAAGACGCCGGGCCGCGTGTACCCGCAGAAGAAGCTCCCCGGCCACTACGGCGTGGAGCAGGTGACCACGCAGAACCTGGTCGTGATCGACGTGGATCTGGAGAAGGGTCTCGTGCTCGTCAAGGGCGCGATCCCCGGTCACGCAGACGGCATCGTCTACCTGAAGCCGTCGGTGAAGGTCGCCCTGCGCGAGTCGCACAAGGCGGCGTAGTCCTCCAGGCCCACGGGTCTGTTTTCAAGGCGCGGCCGGTCTCGAAAGAGGCTGGCCGCGTTTTCGTTGCGGGCTCAAGTTGTCTCGAACTGCGACAGGCGGGCGCGGAGTGCCGCGTCAAAAACCAAGAAGTGACTCCATGTGCCTGTACCGCTTGGAGAATTCTTCGCCCGTGTGATAGCAGTTCGCCCCCCTTTAAAGACCGAACGCGATGACTGCTCTGATCGCCCGAACCCCACGCGATGAACGCACCGCGCAGCCGCGCCGAGCACACGGCTCCTTCGCGAACGTTCCGATCACTGCACTCTTCGAAGACAAGTGCCCCTCGGCCGAGCAGCTGGACCGCTCCGGCCATTGCGCCGATGGCCTCCCCGTCTTCGAGTCTGTGGCGCAAGATGTAGCTCCCGTTCCAGACCACCTGTCACCAGGGCCGGAAAACCGAAACATGAACCAGCGACCCCTGTTTGCAGTATTCGCCGCCGTCGTCGCGCTCGTCGGCTCTCCCGCGTTCGCGGAGGAGACGAAGAACAAGGACGATGGACAGGACCTGATTGAGCGCGTCGTCGTCCGCAACCGCCTCTACGACATGGGCGGTCGGTTCGAACTGAGCCCGTCGGTCGGCTTCACGATCTTGAATCGCCTCACCGATCACTACAATTTCAACCTCGGCGTTGCGTACAACGTGTCGAACACGTTGGCGTTCGAGCTCCGCGGCGGCTACGCCATGGCGCGGCACACCGCGCTGGCGGACGACCTGAGCCGGGAAGTCCTCCGCGAGGATCCGAACAAGGGCATCAACAACATCACCGACGACCTCTCCGGGCTGTGGGAGATGCAGGGGAACGCTGCGGTCGGCGTTCGCTGGGCGCCCGTCTACGGGAAGATCGGCCTGCTCTCGGAGCTGCCCGTCCACTTCCAGTTCTACGTGTGGGGCGGCGGCGGCGCGGGCAACTTCCGCCGCGAGTCGATCGTCTACTGCGAGGACGTGGCGTCGCGGACGGAAGGTGCATGCGCCAGCTGGAAGACCGATGAGCGCGTGACCTGGCTCGCCAGCGCCGCGGTCGGTTTCCGCTTCTTCACCCACCAGGGCGGTGGGCTTCGTCTCGAGGTCCGCGACTACGCCTTCCCGGATGAGTACCGCGAGAAGATCAATCGCAGCGACGCAGAGGCAGGGCGGGACACCGGGACGCTCGCGAAGAGCCCCGGCCTGACCAACCTCGTGCTGTTCGACCTCGGTTACTCGTTCATCTTCTAGCTGCAGGGATATCACTGAACATGAGACCTCTTGCCATTGCAGCGCTTCTGTTTGCGTCCGTCGCGCAGGCCCAGGGCGCGTTCGTTCCCGCCCCGACGGCGCTGATCGCCGGCCAGACC